>NZ_JBYNTS010000014.1:0-54749 GCF_057784975.1 Novosphingobium sp. DS6-6
AAATCGTCTCTGAATATCACGAGCATCGCCCCCAACACCGACCTTTCAGCGGCAAGGCCAACGGCGAAATCGTCACGCCACTCCGCCGCGCCAGCAACCACCCGGTTTTTGCGGGTCTCCATATTGCTCAGTGGCTGGCTGAAAAGGCTCCCGGGATCATACGTGAACGTGTGGACTTTATCCTAGACGCCACCTTGGGGCCGGAGCCTGACGGTGAAGCCGCCGATGAGATTGGAGAGCAAGCAGGATGACCGCAATCGATCCCATGAAGGTGATCGCTAAGCATTGGGATTCAACCCCGGTGCCGATTGACGCGATCATCAGAGATATTGGCTTGTCGCTAATTTATGAGCCAATGGACGACAATATTTCAGGTTATATCGAACGGCAGAACGGTAGTTACCGGATTGTCGTGAACTCGACCCATGCCCCCACGCGGCGGCGATTCACCGCCGCTCACGAGTTAGGCCACTACATCTACCATCGCGACCTTCTTGGTGAAGGTGTTGGCGATAACCGGGCATACCGAACGGAGGGGACCGACCGCCCCAACGTGAACATTCGCCCCATCCATGAGCGCCAAGCTAATAGCTTCGCCGCGAACGTATTGATGCCACGGCATAGACTGAATTCCGTGGCTGGGGAATCCACCGCTGCGCTTGCGAACCGGTTTGGCGTTTCGCAAGCAGCCATGAAAATCCGTCTTGGTAGGTAATCAAAACAGCGTCGGTTATTTTGGTTGAGGCTTAGGCAAGGCTAGTGTCATTTGCACCATAGTCTTGCCGTAATGCTCCGCAACCTTTTCACGCAACTCTCTCATATCATTGCAGGTTTTTGCCATACCCACAACTTCGTAACAGCGAGAAACGAGTTGGCGGACGCCAATATTCTCAGTTAGCTGGCGATGCCAATGCACCCCTTTTTCAGGTTTGTTGTCCTTCAAATATTGCGCAACGTCAGCATCCAACGTGTCGTAGATAAGCTCAATAACTAACTTACCCCACCAACGTGGACGACTGTGCAGGGGGCCAGACCAGTTTGTGAGTCGGCCAAACTCTTGCCATAATTCATCAGGGAAAGTTTTTTCCCATACTCTCAACTCATCTGCAATGAAGGCGCGTAGCTTCACCTGTAGCGCGTCTTCGGCGCGCTCATACTGGTAGCCAGTCGCTTCATCGACCAGTGCGTCAAGGCCGAGTCTCACAAGGCCGGAGCTAATGACCGCACATTTGATTGCGATTTCGCGCTGTCGGTCAGTCAGATCAGCTTTTTCGTAAAGCGCCTTCACATACGCGCTCAGGATAATCTCGAAATTAGCCGTAGTGAGGCCATTGCCTTTGAACTGTGTTCCGGGGATTGAGAACTCAATTAGTTCGCCCAGCACTAACTCACTGTTTATAAATGGCTTTAGCGCTGATACCCCGATGTAGTTGCCCAGGTTGCCACTGTCCGCGCCGGAGATAGCTCGGATTGCAGATCGAAGTGCAAGCACTCTCTCACCTGTATCCAGCACATAGCAGTCGATTGGGTCGCCACCGAGATCAATCTTCCCCGGCCATTGCGCGTAGGGGGATTCAGGCAAACGCGATAGCGCACCTGCCTGTGGCTGTTCAGGCGCTGCCACCATAGCTTTGGCCACTTCGTCAAACGCCGCGTCAATCGGCTCAATCATCTTCTTGTCATCAGGCATTGATCAAACCCTTGTAGGTGAGGCGCTTACCAACCGCGCGGCTAAGGGTCATGTCGATGAACGGCATGGTTCCAGCCTGTGCAGTGTTGTGGCGGAATGAGAACTCGTTGACGTAGCGATGCAGGTGCTTCGCGCTCATATAGTGGTAAATGCCGATGTAGCCGCGCTTCAGGAGCGACCAGAAGCTTTCAATGCCATTGGTGTGGGCCATGTCGCTGACATATTCGCCAACGGTGTGGTTGATCCGAATGTGATTGAAGCCAGCAGCAGCAAGGCCGACATAGCCGCCGTGGGTGTCAGTGACGACCGTAGCACCGGGATTGGCGTGTTCACGAACAAAAGCGCCAAGCGTCGGGGCCTTGGTGTCTTCTACGATTTCCGCACGGACTTCGCCGCTTTCAGCACGAATGCCAACCACTGCAATTTTGCCGACCATGCCGCGACCAGCGCGAAGCTTCTTGTTGGCGTGCTTATTCTTTTCACGGCCACCGATGTAGGTTTCGTCAACCTGCACATGGTCACCCATGCCGCCGTCCTGTCCAGACAGCCACGTTTCGCGGATGCGCTGTGCGAGGAACCATGCCGACTTCTGCGTGATGCCAAGTTCGCGCGCCATCTGTGTTGACGGGATGCCCTTGCGCGCCGTGGTCATCATGTAGATCGCCATCAGCCACTTGTGGAGCGGCAGGCGGCTTTCAGCAAGCACGGTGCCAGTGCGAACACTGAAGTGCTGGCGACAGTCGCGGCAGCGGTAAGGCATTGGCTTGTGGTTCTTGACTTCGGCAACCGACAAGCTGCCGCAGTGGGGGCATGAGACTTCACCGTTCCAGCGGTTGCGCTCGAAATATTGCCGTGCAGCTTCCTCATTCGGGAAGCGCTCGAAGAACTGATACAGGCTGACGGTTTCGGGCTTGTCGGTCATGACAACCTAACTAGCCAGATTTTTCGATGCCGTCAAATTATTTTTGGCTAGTTAAGTATATAGGCCCCAACAAAATGGGCTAAACCGCGTTCGCCAGCAATTCCTCCGCGCCGCCCAGGTCGACGCTGACCAGGCGGGAAACGCCGCGCTCGGCCATTGTGACGCCAAACAGGCGGTGCATGCGGCTCATGGTCACGGCGTTGTGCGTCACGATCAGGTAGCGGGTGCGGGTTTCGGCCACCATCGTATCGAGCAGGTCGCAGAAGCGTTCGATATTGGCATCGTCGAGCGGCGCGTCCACTTCGTCGAGCACGCAGATCGGCGCGGGGTTGGTAAGGAACAGGCCGAAGATCAGGGCGATCGCGGTCAACGCCTGTTCGCCGCCCGATAGCAGTGTCAGCGATTGCAGGCGCTTGCCCGGCGGCTGGGCCATGATTTCCAGGCCCGCTTCCAGCGGATCGTCGCTGTCCACCAGCGCGAGGTGGGCTTCGCCGCCGCCGAACAGGCGGGTGAACAGGCGGCGGAAATGGCCGTCCACCGCTTCGAACGCGGCGCGCAGGCGTTCGCGGCCCTCGCGGTTGAGACTGCCGATCGAGCCGCGCAGGCGGTTGACTGCTTCGGCGAGTTCGGCCTGTTCGGCAAGGCTCGTCGCCTGGCGCGCCTCGGCCTCGGCCAGTTCGTCGGCAGCCACCAGGTTGACCGGGCCAAGGCGCTCGCGTTCGGCCAGCAGCCGTTCGTGGGCGACGCTTTCGAGGGCGGCGTCCTCCACCTCCGCGCCGGCAAAGGCAAAACGTTCGGGCAGAAGCGGGGGCGGGCACTGGAAGCGTTCGCCCGAAAGCGTGGCCATTTCCTGGCGGCGCTGGTCTTCGTGGGCGGCGCGGGCCTGGGCCGTGGCGCGCGTTTCCCGCGCCGCGGCAAGCGCTTCGTTGGCCTGGGCCAGGGCCGCGTCGGCCGCCTTGCCCGCGCTTTCGGCCTGGGCCAGCGCGGTTTGCGCCGTGGCGAGATCCTGCGCCAGGCGGTTGCGGATCGATTCGCCCTGGTCGATTTCGGCCATGAGCGCGGCGGGCCGAGCGGCACCGGCCGCACGCTCGGCAGCAAGGTCTTCCGCCCGTGTGGCCATCTGCGCCAGGCGCCGGGCAGCCTCGCCGGCGCGGGCCTGCCAGTTGCGCATGTCGGCCTTCATGCCGCCCAGCCTTTCCCGGCCCACGGCGAGGCCCTGCTCCAGCGCGGCATGGGCCGCCATCGCCTGTTGCAGCACCGCGCGCGCGGCCTGGTGCCGGTCGCGCGCGGCGTCCACCGCGGCGCGGCCATGGGCGGGGTCGGGCAGGGCCGCCTGGCGCGCCTGCGCCGCCTCCACCTCCCGGCGGGAGAGCGCCATCTGCTCCGCCAGCGTGGCCTCCTGGCGGGCGAGGTCTGCCAGGCGGGCCTCGCGCTGGGCGCGGGCGGCCTCGGCCTGATCGAGCGCGCGCAGAGCGCTGCGCTCGGCCTCGGCCGCCTGGCCGATGGCCCTTTCCACCCCGGCCCATTCGGCCTGGACCCGGGCCAGGCCGTCGCGCGCGGCATCGTGCGCGGTTTCCGCCGCCTGCACCGCCGCTTCCAGCGCCGGGCGGCGCCCTTCGAGATCTGCCAGGCGATTGTCCGCCTCGAGCACGGCAGCCTCAGCCGCGCCTTCGCCCCGTGCCACGAAGCCGTCCCAGCGGCGCAAGTGCCCGGCGCGCGTGACCAGCCAGGTGCCGGGGGCCAGCGTCTGGCCTTCGTCGGTTTCCACCGCGCGCACCAGGGCCAGCCGCGCACGCAGTTCGGCGGGGCAGATAGACACTTGGCGCAGCAGGGCATCGTCCAGCGGTTGGGGCAGCGGTTCGGGCAAGGGGGTGCCGGTCCAGAACCGCCCTTCGCCGGCATCGGGCGCCGGCCCCAGCGGCGCCATGGCATCGCGGCCCAGCACGGCGGCCAGCGCGCGCTCCCATCCCGGCACCGCCCTGCAGCCGGAAAGGGCGGCTGGCCCCTGCCCACGCGCCGTGGCGGCGCTGGCCCGCGCCGCCTTGTCGCGGGCCAGCGCCTCAGCCTCGCGCGCCACGCCGGCAAGGTCTGCCCGCGCGGTGGCGAGCGTGTTGGCGGCATTATCGCGGGCCTGCGCCAGATGCTCGCGCGTGCTGGCCAATTCCTCGCGCCGGGCGCGGTGGGTCGCCAGCGCCGCGGCGGCTTCGGCCCGGCGGTTTTCCGCGGCGGCCAGCGCATGGGCCGGATCGGGTTGCGCGGCCAGATCGTCGCCTTGTGCGGCCAGGCGCTGCTCGTCGGCAGCAAGGCGGGCCAGTGCCGCCTGGGCCGTGGCCAGCGCGGCCTGCGACACGCGCCACTCCGCTTCCACCCCGGCCTGTTCGGCCTGGGTCTGGGCCTGGGCCAGTTCGGCGGCGCGCGCGGCGCGTTCGGCGTCTTCCAGCGCGGCGGCAAGCAGCGGCCGGCGCGCCTCTTCGGCCAGAAGCGCGCTTTCCGCCCCGGCGAGATCGCTTTCCAGGCGGGAAAGGGCCTGCGCTGCCTGGGCCGTCAACTGGTCGGTCTGGGCGCGATCTTCGGCAATGGTGTGCAATTGCCGATCGATATCGGAAAGCCGCTGTTCGGCCGCTTCCAGTTGCGCGGAAAGCGCGGCCATGCGCTGGCCATGGGCTGCTGCGTCTTGCCGGCGGTCGAACAGCTCTTCGCGCGCGGCCGCCATAATTGCGGCTGTAGCGTGCTGCCCTTCCTGCGCTGTGGTCGTCGCGGCCTGGGCCGTAGCCACCGCCGCATCGGCGCGCGCGGCCTCTTCGCGCGCGGCTTGCGCGGCGTTGGCGGCATCGCGCCAGCGGGCAAATACCAGCCGCGCTTCGGCAACGCGGATGCGTTCGGACAGGGCGCGATAGCGTTCGGCCGCGCGGGCCTGGCGGCGCAGCGTGGCGATCTGCCCGTCAAGGCCCGCCATCAGGTCTTCCAGCCGGGCCAGGTTGGCCTCGGTCGCGCGCAGTTTCTGTTCGGCATCGCGGCGGCGCACGTGCAGCCCGGCAATGCCCGCGGCCTCTTCCAGCATCATCCGCCGCTCGGCCGGCTTGGCCGCGATCACCGCGGCGATGCGCCCCTGGCTGACAAGGGCCGGGCTATGCGCGCCGGTGGCGGCATCGGCAAAGATCAGCCCGACGTCCTTGGCCCGCACGTCGCGCCCGTTGACGCGATAGGCAGAGCCCGCGCCCCGCTCGATCCGGCGGACCACTTCCAGTTCGCCACCCCATTGGTCCTGCGCGTCGGTCTGCGCGGTCAGCGATACTTCGGCAAAGGCACGCGCGGGGCGGCTGGCGCTGCCGGCAAAGATGACGTCGTCCATCCCCGCGCCGCGCATGGCCTTGGCCGAAGCCTCGCCCATGACCCAGCGCAGCGCTTCGAGCAGATTCGACTTGCCGCAGCCGTTGGGCCCGACCACACCCGTCAACCCCGGTTCGATGCGCAATTCGGCCGGTTCGACGAAGCTCTTGAAACCGGACAGTTTCAAGCGCTGGAAATGCATGATCCCCCCGTGCCCCCTCGGGAATCAGCGCGCGCCGGCGCGTTGCAGGATCGGCTCAAGCTCCTCCCAGGTCGCCACGTCCAGCTTCTTGCCGTTGAGAATGAACGTGGGCGTGCCGGTGATCGCGTACTTGTCGCTCGACGTCTGCGTATCGTTGGCCAAGGCTTCGGCCTTGCGCGTATCGGCCAGGCAGGCCAGCGCCTGATCGCGGGCGATGCCGCGCGCGCCGAAGAATTCGATCAGGCCTCCCTTGTCGGCCATCACGGTGAACAGCTGCGCGGGCGGCAGGTTCTTGCCCTGGATGTCCTGGGCCACGGGTTGCAGCCTGGCGAAGATGTCCCTCTGGTTGGCGTAGACCTGCTGGGTCAGCGCAAAGAAGCTTTCCGGTGCGCCGCAGTGCGTCAGCACGGCCATGGCGGTGTCGAACGGATCGCGCACGAAGTTGCGGAACTCCAGGCTCACCCGTCCGCTGTTGACATAGGTATCACGCAGCCTGGGAAAGCCCTTTTCCTCGAAATCCGCACAGTGCGGGCAGGTGAGCGAGCCGAACTCGATCAGCTTGATCGGCGCATCGGGATTGCCCATGACATAGCCGCCCTCGACATTCCTGCTGACCACGTCGCTCCAGGCCTTGCCGGCGGGCGACGCCACCGTTGGCAGGGCGGCGGCGGTTTCGGCCGTGGGGGCGGCGGCATCGTCCTTCTTGTCGCAGGCGGCAAGGCCAAGCGCGAGCGGCAGGGCCAGAAGGGCAAGGCGGACAGTGGCAAACGTCATCGCAGGTCTTTCCCGTATCGGAAGGGCAGAGGAAAAGGGTGGCAGGCGGTCAGTTCATGCGCGCTTCGATCTGGGGCTTGAGCGCGGCCCAAGTGCGTGTGCCGGCCAGCGTCACCCCGTTGATCATGAACGTGGGCGTCCCGTCGACATAATCGTTGTCGATCGCCGCCTTGGTGCCGGCCGCCAAGCGGTTGGCCAGGCCTTCGTCGGCCAGGCAGCGATCGAGCGCGGCGCGGCTGAACCCGCGCGTGGCCATCAGATCATAGAACTTGAAATCGCCGGCGATCGCGCGGGTGCGGCTGGCAAAGGGCCCTGCGAGCCAGCGTTGGCGCTGCGCGTCGGTGGCGGTCGTCATCAGCTCCAGCCACTCCTGCTGGCGGCCAAGGAAGAGAAGATGCGTCTGCCAGAACTGTGCCGTAGGCACGCAATGGGTGAGCAGGGCGACGGTCATGTCCACCGGGTCGCGCACGATGTTCCGCACCTCGATCGAGCCCTTGCCCGGCGCGATGAAGCCCAGGCGCAACTGGGCATCGGCCTCACGCGTGAACGCGGCGCAGTGCGGGCAGGTATAGCTGATGTATTCCACCAGCTTGACCGGGGCATCGGGGTTGCCCAGCACGAAACTGTCGCGCGGCGTGCGCATCGCGGTCTGGGTCCAGTTGCGGCCGGTCGGCGGGGCGGCGTGGGCGGGGCCGGCCAGCGGCGAGACGGCGAGAGTGGCGAGTGCAAGCAGGCGGGCGAAGGCATGATGTTTCATCGTCATTTCGCGATATCCCCGTTTTCCGTGTCGTTCCTGCCGCTGGCTTCTCCCAGCGAGCGCGCCAGCGATTCCAGCACAGCGCGCAGTTCCGGATCGCCGATGGCGCGCAAGCCGTCGCCCAGGTCCATCGGCACCGGTTTGAGCGCCGGCGGCGCCAGCGGCGCGGGGCCTGTCGGGCGCGGCGCCTGAACCACGCCTTGACGCAGTTTCACTTTGGCGACCGCGCGATAGCCGAAGAAGCGGTTCACCCGTTCGATGATTTCGGGCACGACATGCTGGATAAGCGGTGCATGCGCCGGCGTCACGACCAGTTGCAGGATGCCGTCGGCCTTTTCGCCCGGCGCGAAACGGATCGATTCGGGCATGCAGTGGCGGGCGTGGGTCCCTCCCACGATTTCCGGCCAGCGCGTGACGACGGAGCTTTGCACGAAGCCGAAGCGGCGGAAGGCGGTGCGGCCAATGGCGGGCATCAGATCGGCGATCTGGCGCGCTTCCCCGCCGCGGGGGCGTTCAGGCGCCGTGGCGGCCGGCCGGGCGGCTGCTTTATCGGCGGCGGCCTTTCGGGCAGGGCGTGGCTTGGGCAGATCACTTTTCATCCTGGGCCTTGCCATGCCATAGCGGCGCCATGCAAGCCAGTGGCCATCCCGATAATATCCCCGTCCACTGCGACGCCCATGTCATGGATCGCCCGCCCGCCGGTGTCGCGCCGGCGTTGCTTGCCTGGTACGATGGGCACGCCCGATCCCTGCCGTGGCGTTGCCCGCCCGGCGCCGGCGTGCCCGCGCCCGATCCCTATCACGTCTGGCTGTCTGAAGTGATGCTGCAGCAGACGACCGTCGCCGCGGTCCGCGCTTATTTCGAAAAGTTCGTCCGCACCTGGCCCACCGTGCAGGATCTGGCCGCGGCCGACGATGCGCAGGTCATGGCGGCATGGGCGGGGCTGGGCTATTATGCCCGCGCGCGCAATCTGCTCGCCTGCGCGCGCGCCGTGGCGGCCCGGGGCGCCTTTCCCGATAACGAAGCGGACCTGCGTGGCCTGCCGGGCCTGGGCGCCTATACCGCCGCGGCCGTGGCGGCGATCGCGTTCGATCGGCGCGCGGTGGTCGTCGATGCCAATGTGGAACGGGTGGTGGCACGCCTCTTTGCCATCGATGCGCCTTTGCCCGGCGCGCGCCCGGCGATCCGCGCTGCGGCCGATACGATCACGCCGCAGGCCCGCGCCGGCGATTTCGCCCAGGCGATGATGGACCTGGGCGCCACCGTCTGCACGGTCAGGGCGCCGCGCTGCCTGCTGTGTCCGCTGCGCGAGGCCTGCCAGGCGGCGCACAGCGGGCGGGCCGAAGCGCTGCCCGTCAAGGCAGCGAAGAAAGCCCGGCCCCAGCGCCGTGGTCAGGCTTTCTGGGTCGAGCGCACCGGCGCCGACGGGCAGGCCGAAGTGCTGATGGTGACGCGGCCGGGCAAGGGCCTGCTGGGCGGCATGCGCGCCTTGCCCGATGACGGGTGGAGCGCGCGGGCCGATGGCCACGGCCAGGCGCCGATGGCCGGCCCATGGCAATCGGCCGGCGTGGTGCGCCACGGCTTCACTCATTTCGATCTCGATCTGCAATTGCTGGTGAGTGAAGGACCGGTGCCGGCCCATATCCCCGGCGCGCATTGGTGGCCCCGCGCCGCGGTGGAAAACGCCGGGTTGCCAACGGTCTTTGCCAAGGCCGCGCGGCTCGCCCTGGCCGGTACGCGCAAAGCTTGAGAAAGGGTTTGGCGATGACGCATGACGGGATGACTTCGACTCTGAACCTGGCTCTGGCTCTGGCTCCGGCCCCGGCGCTCAGCCGCCGCGCCTTGCTTGGTGCGGCTGGCCTGCTGGGTGGCGGGCTGTTGCTGCCGGGCTGGGCCAGCGCTGCCCCCGATCCGCGCCTGCCGGCGCTGTCGGCCCTTCTCGATGACTATGTGCGCCGGGGGAAGCTGGTGGGGGCGGTGGCCAGTCTGGGCTGGGGAGATGCGGCCGCCGAGATCGTGGCCCGCGGCACCGGCACCCGGGGCGACACGCGGCCGCTCGACGAAAACAGCCTGTTCCGCATCTATTCGATGACCAAGCCGATAACCGGCATGGCGGCGATGATGCTGATCGACGAAGGCAGGCTCAAGCTGGATCAGCCGATCGCCGATTTCCTGCCTGCCTTTGCCCGGATGAACGTGCTGGCGGATCCGGCCGGCCCCATCGACAAAGTGGTGCCCGCCCGGGCGCAGATCACGGTGCGGCACCTGCTCACCCATACCGGGGGGCTGGGCTATACGATCGTGCAGACCGGCCCGATCCGCGACGCCTATGTCGCGGCGGGAATCACGCCCTTCGCCATCAGCCGCGTGCCCGTGCCCGGTTCCGGGCAGACCCGCCCCGCGCCAAGTCTCGCGGCCTTTGCCGAAAGGCTGGCCGCCCTGCCGCTGGTCTATCAGCCCGGCACGCGGTGGTCCTATTCGGTTGGGCTCGATCTCCTGGGGCGGGTCATCGAACTCGCTTCGGGCCAGGAATTCAGCGCTTTTCTGAAAGAGCGACTGTTCGATCCGCTGGGTATGACGAGCACCAGGTTCCGGCTGCGTCCGGCCGACGTGCCCCGGTTCACCACCAGCTACGTCGTCACCGACGGCCGCCTTCTGCCGCTGGACGGGGCGAGCAATTCGATCTTTCTCGACCGGCCCCCGTTTTCCTTCGGGGGCGCCGGGCTGATCAGCTCGCCCCGTGACTACGACCGGTTCCTGGCCATGCTGCTGGGCGGCGGGGTTTTTGCCGGCAGACGGATCATGCGCCGGCAGGCGGTGGACCTTGGCACCAGCAACCTCTTGCCGCCCGTGGCGAATACGGCGGGCACCGCAGTGGCCGGGCAGGGCTATGGCGCGGGCGGCCGGGTCGGGCTGGGCGAACGGGCGGGCACGTTCGGTTGGTCGGGCGCGGCGGGGACGATCGGTTTCATCAGCAAGACGGCCGGGGTCCGCGCCGGTTTCTTTGCCCAGTATTCCCCCACCACGGTCTATCCGCTGGACCGCGCCTTTCCCGAGGCGGTGCGCAGCGACGTGCGCGCGCGGCTGCTGGCGCAAGGCAAGGCGGCGGCATGACGGGCGTGGCCGCGCGGGCCGGCGCCCCGGCGCCGATCGCCTATTCCGGCAATCCGTTCGACCGCGCCGATGCGATACGCGGCGATCCGGCGCGGCTCGCCGCCGTCCAGGCCGCGCCCGGCGCGCGGCTGCTGGTGCTCGATGGCCTGGCGCCTGCCTTTGCCGCCGACGGCGGGCTCACCTGGGTGTCGCTCGACCGCGTGCCAGCCGGGGCCGAACTCGTGTTCCTGGGGCTCGATGCGGCCGGCTGCGGGTGCTTTGCCGCGGTGCTTTCGCGCCTTGCCGGCAGCACCGCACCCGCCGCGCCCGATCTGCGCGCGCTGCTCGATGCCATGCCGGTGCACGACCTGGCGATCTATGGCGCTGCGCGCAGCCTGGTCGATTGGCATGCGCGCCACCGTTTCTGTGCCCGCTGCGGTCATGCCACCCAGGCGGCCAAGGGCGGCTGGCAGCGATCTTGCAGCAATCCCGCTTGCGGCGCCGAGCATTTTCCGCGTGTCGATCCGGTCACCATCATGCTGGTCGAACACGATGACCGCCTGCTGCTGGGGCGCCAGCCCCGTTTTCCCGCGGGGCGCTATTCCACGCTCGCGGGATTTGTCGAGCCTGGCGAGACGGTGGAAGAGGCCGTCGCGCGCGAAGTGCTGGAAGAAGCGGGCGTCAAAGTGCACAGCGTGCGCTATGTCGCCAGCCAGCCTTGGCCCTATCCCTCTTCGTTGATGCTGGCCTGCCACGCGATGGCCGATGATCCCGCCATTGTCGTCGATCGGACCGAGCTGGAAGACGCGCGCTGGTTCACCCGCGACGAAGTGGCCGCCGCCCTGGCCGGCAGGCCGGATGCGACGTTCGGCGCCCCGCCGCGCAGCGCCGTTGCGCGATACCTTATGG
Organism: Novosphingobium sp. DS6-6; assembly: GCF_057784975.1. Taxonomy (NCBI): domain Bacteria; kingdom Pseudomonadati; phylum Pseudomonadota; class Alphaproteobacteria; order Sphingomonadales; family Sphingomonadaceae; genus Novosphingobium; species Novosphingobium sp. DS6-6. The sequence continues at coordinate 11,678 of NZ_JBYNTS010000014.1, forward strand.
AATGGTGGATGGCACGTTAGAACGGGAAAGGCCCCGCTTCCGGTCAGCGGGGCTTCCTGCGCCAGGCCTCAGCCCCGATAATGGCGATCGGCATGGCGGATCTTGTGGTGCAGCGCCCGGCGATCATGGCGCAGGTCACGGCGATCGTGACGCAGTTCATGCCGGGCGATATGCGCCGCGCGCACGTTGCCCCGGGCGCGGGCCATGGCCAGAGCATAGCGATCCCGGCGCACTTCGGCACGGTCCCGATGCACTTCGTGGCGTGCGGCGACGACAGCGGGGGCATCGAGAGGATGAGCGTTGGCAGCGGCCGGCGCCGCGACAGGCGCCAGGGCGGCAGCGGCGATAAGGGCGAGGACGAGCTTGCGCATGGATCGAACTCCTTGAGCGGGCCGTCCCTCGGCAAAGCGCCGGGGTCTGTCGGCCACCAAGAAATCATGCCGCCCCGCTGCTGAACGCTTGCAAAAGCGCTTTGCAAGAAACCGCTCAGGTTTGTCGTGTTCACGAAGCAAACTGTCGCATGATTGTTACCTGGCTTGTGCATTTCCCGGCCGTGGCGCTTGCACGGCGCCAATCAGGCCCTACACTCGGGCTGCAGCGGTTTAACGAAAGGAGCGCGAAAACCCCTTCCCATGGCTCGCAAATTCCCTCGCGCCCATGAAGAGGCGCATCGCGACATGACCTTCGACCGCCCTGGGCACCGTGCCGGAACACCCGGCGGCGCCACGGTCAAGCCGGAAGGCCCCCGCCGCGCGCGCGTGGAACTGGAATTTGAAGAGCAGACGATGCTGGGTGCGCTATTCGGGCAATTCGACACCAACCTGGTCCAGATCGAAAACCGGCTTGGCGTCTACATCTCTGCCCGGGGCAACAAGGTTCTGATCGAGGGCCCGGAAGACGCCGTCGCCCGCGCGCGCGACGTGCTCAAGGGCCTGTACCAGCGCCTCAACACCGGGCACGAGATCGATAGCGGCGCGCTGGAATCGCTGATCGCGATGAGCGCGGAACCCACGCTGGAAGGGATCATCACCGGTACGCCCGGCGCGGCCCCGCCGATCATGATCCGCACCCGACGCAAGACCATCGTGCCGCGTTCGGCCACGCAGATCGCCTATATGCAGGCGCTGGTAAAGAACGACGTGATCTTTGCCCTGGGCCCGGCGGGCACCGGCAAGACCTATCTGGCCGTGGCCCAGGCGGTGGCCCAGTTGATGACCGGATCGGTGCAGCGCCTGATCCTGTCGCGCCCGGCGGTGGAAGCGGGTGAGCGGCTGGGCTTTCTGCCCGGCGACATGAAGGAAAAGGTCGATCCCTATCTGCGCCCGCTTTACGACGCGCTTTACGATTGCATGCCGCCCGAGCAGGTGGAGCGGCGCATGGCCAGCGGCGAGATCGAAATTGCCCCCATTGCCTTCATGCGCGGCCGCACGCTGGCCGATGCTTTCGTCATTCTCGACGAGGCGCAGAACACCACGCCGGCGCAGATGAAGATGTTCCTCACCCGCTTTGGCCAGAACAGCCGGATGGTGGTGTGCGGGGATCCCAGGCAGGTGGATCTTCCCGGCGGCGTCGCGGCCAGCGGCCTTGCCGATGCGGTCGGCCGGCTGAACGGGGTCGACGGCATCGGCGTCGTTCATTTCACCCGCGCCGACGTGGTGCGCCACCCCATCGTCGGCCGGATCGTGGAAGCTTACGAAGGCGCGGACGGCTGAACGCCGGGCTCTGCCATGTCGGCGGGGTGGCGCGGGCCGCCCCGCCGTGCCAAAGCCGAATCAGCACCTGCCGTCCCTTTTTGCACAGGCGATATCGAATGACCGCGCCGGTTCTGGAAATCGACATCGATCCGATCTGGGGAGACGCCACCGATTGGGAGGAACTCGCCAACCGCGCGGCCGAAGCGGCGGCCCGGGTTGCCCCTGAACTGGCGCATCCCAACCTGCTGGTCAGCCTGGTGCTGGCCGACGATGAGGAAGTGCGCGGGTTGAACAAGCAGTGGCGGGCCAAGGACAAGCCCACCAATGTCTTGTCTTTCCCGATGCTTGCCCGTGAAGACGTGCTGCGCGCGGCGGCCGATGAAAGCGCGCCGGGGATGCTGGGAGATGTGATCCTGGCCCATGGCGTATGCAGTTGCGAAGCGGCGGAGAAGGGCCTGCCGGTGGCAAGCCACGCGGCCCATCTGGTGATCCACGGCCTGCTTCATCTGGCCGGCTACGACCATGAAGAGGGCGATGCGCAGGCCGAAGAAATGGAAGACATGGAACGGAAGGCGCTTGCTTTGCTGGGCCTGGCCGACCCATATGCGTGATCTGACGAACAGACGAAGGAGCGATGTCCGTGCCCGAGGGCAATGGACCGGGCGGTGAAAACCGTTCGGGCGAAGGCGACAGTAGCAGCGCGTTGTGGCGCGCGATAAGGGCCTTTTTCCGGGGGCCCGACCATGACCAGTCGCTGCGGGCGCAGATCGAGGAAGCGATCGAGGAGCACGAGCACGAACCCGGCCATATCGAGAGCGCGGATGGCGATCTCGTGCCCGTGGAGCGGCAGATGCTCAAGAACCTGCTGCATTTCAGCGAACGCGATGCCGATGACGTGGCCATTCCGCGTGGGCAGATCATTGCCATTCCCGCCTCGTCCACTTTTCCCGAAGTGGTCGCCGCTTTTGCCGGTCACGGTCACAGCCGCCTGCCGGTCTATGGTGAATCGCTGGATGAAGTGCTGGGCATGATGCACATCAAGGACGTGTTCCCGATTGTGGCGGACATGGCTTTCAAAGGCACGCAGCCGCCGCAGGACTGGACCGTGCTGATGCGCCAACCCTTGTTCGTGCCCCAGGCGCGCAGCGCGATCGACGTGCTGGCGGACATGCGCGGCAGCCGCACCCACCTGGCCGTGGTGATCGACGAATATTCCGGCACCGACGGGATCATCACTTTCGAGGATCTGGTCGAAGAAATCGTCGGCGACGTGGAGGACGAGCACGACGATGCCCCGGAAGTGCTGCTCAACCGGCTCGATCACGATACCTGGGATGCCGATGCCCGTGCCGAACTGGAGCACGTCGCCCAGACTATCGACCCACGCCTGGCCGAGATCGAGGAAGACGTCGATACGCTGGGCGGCCTGGCCGTTGTCCTCGCGGGCGAGGTGCCGCCGGTGGGCCGCGTGCTGGAGCATGGTTCGGGCTGGCGGCTGGAAGTGACCGGCGGCGACGAGCGCCGGCTGACGCGCCTGCGCCTGCATGCCCCCGTCACTGCCATCGCCGAACAAGAAGACGCCTGATGATCCGCCGCCTGCCCCCGCTGCGTTCGCTCGAAGCTTTCATCCGCGTGGTGCGCGCCGGCTCTGCCAAGACGGCGGCGGCCGAACTGGCGCTCAGCCCGTCGGCCCTGTCGCGGCGGCTCGGCGCGCTTGAGGAATTCGTGGGCAAGCCACTGTTCGAGCGCAAGCATCAGGCGCTCAAGCTGACCGAAGACGGCCAGACCCTTTACAACGCGGTGGCACCGCTGATCGACGAAATGGCCGACCGCATCGACAGGATGATCGATACCGGCAAGGTCATGCGCCTGCGCCTGGGGGTACTGCCCCTGTTCGGCAGCCAGCGCCTGTTTCCGCGCCTGGGCGAACTGCGCAAGCTGCATCCGCAATTGCACATCGATATCGACAGCTCGACCGCGGCCGAAACCAAGCTGGGCGATACGATCGATGCGGCCATCATCCTGTCGGAAGGGCCCGATGCCGCCCTGCATGCCGTGCGGCTGGATCACAATCGCGTCTATGCCATTGCCAGCAAGCAGCTTGCCGCCGAACTGGGCGATCGGCCTGACATGGCAACACTCGCCAGGCAGACGTTTCTGGTGCACAACGATCTGCCCGCCAGCTTCGAGGCCTGGAAGCGCACGCTGCATCTTGAAACGCTGGAGCCAGCGGCGATCGACCATTTCGATTCGGGCCAGCTCATCCTGGAAGCGGCCGCACAGGGCCTGGGCATCGCCATCATGCACGATGACCATTTCACCCGCAGCCACGATCCGCGCCTTGCCCGCGTCTATGACATCGAGGTGGACAGCCCTTATTCCTACTGGTTCGTCTGCCGCCCGCGTGCCCTGCAATCGCGCCCGGTCAGACTGTTTCACGACTGGATGCTGAAAGCCGGGCTGTAATGCCAGGCAAAAGAAACGAGGCCCCGGATTTGATCCGGAGCCCCGCTCGCATCGCATCTGGCTTGGTCAGGCGGCTTGCACCACCGCCTTGCGGATCACGCCGGGATCCTTGGGCGGCTCCCCCTTGGGCAGCGCGTCGACATGCTCCATGCCGCTCTCCACTTCGCCCCAAACGGTGTACTGGCGATCGAGGAAGCGCGCGTCGTCAAAGCAGATGAAGAACTGGCTGTTCGCCGAATGCGGATAGCTGGTGCGGGCCATCGAGCAAACGCCGCGCACATGGGGGTGATCGTTGAATTCGGCCTTGAGGTCCGGCTTGTCGGAACCGCCCATGCCGGTGCCCTGCGGGCATCCGCCCTGCGCCATGAAGCCGGGGATCACGCGGTGAAACTTCACCCCGTCATAAAAACCTTCCGAAACCAGTTCCTTGATGCGCTCCACATGGCCGGGGGCCAGATCGGAGCGCAGCTTGATCACCACGTCGCCCGAATCCAGCGACAAGACCAGTTTTTCTTCAGACATCGATCACTCTTCCTTGCCAAGAATGCCGCCGATATAGGGCCTTTCCGCCCAAAGTCACGCCGCACTGCACCATTGCATTTGGCCCATGATGGCCTATCCCCGCCAGGATGGACGAACGCCCGCCCCTGGAACCGAACCCGCAGATCGAGGCCGATGCCGCGTTGATCACCGCGCCCGAGATGGCGCGCAATTCGCAGGAACTGGACCAGGAAGACAACACGTTGCGCCCCTCGTTCCTGCGTCGGGTGACCGACGCGCTGGACGCGGAAGACCAGGAAACGGTCTATAACCTGGTCGAGCCCCTGCACCCGGCCGACATCGCCGACTTGTTCGAACTGATCGGCCAGGAATACCGCACCCCGCTGGCCCGCGCGATCAACGATCTGCTCGGCTCCGACGTGCTGGCCGAACTCAACGACTGGGTGCGCGACGACCTGGTCGAGGAACTCGACCCGGAAGAGGTGGCCGAGCTTGCCGAACAGATGGAGACCGACGACGCCGTCGCGTTGATCGGCGATCTCGACAAGGAAGACCAGGCCGCGGTTCTGGCCGAGATGGAGCCGGAAGACCGCGCCGCAATCGAAAGCGCGCTGTCCTATCCGGAAGAGTCGGCCGGCCGTCTGATGAGCCGCGATCTGATCGCGGTGCCCGAGCATCTCTCCGTGGGCAATCTGCTCGACTACCTGCGCCGCGACGACGACGATCTGGCTAACGAATTCTGGGAAGTGTTCGTCGTTGATGTAAAGCACCGCCCGGTCGGCACCTGCATGCTGTCCTGGCTGCTGCGCGCGCCGCGCGACGTTCCTCTGGCCGACGTGATGAAGCGGGACCAGACGCTGATCCCCGTCACCATGGATCAGGAGGAAGTGGCGCTGCGGTTCCAGAAGTATGCGCTGATTTCGGCCGCGGTAGTTGACGATAGCGGCCGCCTGGTGGGCCAGATCACCGTGGACGACGTGGTCCACATCATCCAGCAGGAAGCCAGCGAGGATATCCTGCGCCTGTCGGGGGCGGGCGACGGCGATATCAACGAACCGATCGCGCTCACCGTGCGCACCCGCCTGTCGTGGCTGGTCGTCAATCTCGGCACCGCGATCGTGGCCTCGTCCGTGGTCGGGCTGTTCCAGGGCGCCATCGCGCGCTATGCCCTGCTGGCGGTGCTGATGCCGATCGTTTCGGGCATGGGCGGCAATGCGGGCACGCAGACGCTCGCCGTCGTGGTGCGCGCGATCGCCACCAACCAGCTGACCAGTTCCAACACCGCGCGCATGATCCTGCGCGAGTTGCGGATCGCGCTGACCAACGGGCTTTCGCTGGGCGCGCTGATCGGGCTGGGCACCACGCTGGTGTACGGCAACGTGCATCTGGGCGCGGTGATCGCCGCGGCCATGGTGATCAACAATCTGGTGGCGGGCCTCGCCGGCATCCTCGTGCCGGTCAGCCTCGATCGGTTGCGAGTGGATCCCGCTGTCTCTTCGGCCGTATTCGTGACGATGGCCACCGATGTCATGGGGTTCTTCTCGTTCCTGGGCCTGGCCGTGGTGACCGGCCTCGTCCGCTGAGACGAAGACATCCTGAAAGATTGCCGCAATGCCTTTGCACATGACCAAAGTGGCCTATGGTGCCCAGTCGCTGGCCGAGATCCATGCATGGTTTTCCGAGGGGCACCGCCACGGCGCCACCGGCATCGCGCGCCTGACCACGCGCAACTGTCCGCGCCGCCACGCCGAAATGATCGGCGGCTCGCTGTACTGGATTCTCAAGCACCAGCTGGTGGCGCGCAGCGAGATCGTCGGTTTCGAGGATACCGACGGCGGGCGCACCAACATCCTGGTTTCCACCCGGCTGATCGACGTGGTGCCCAAGCCGCGCCGCGCCCATCAAGGCTGGCGCTATCTGGACGAAGCCGATGCTCCGGCGGATCTGGGCGCAGACGATGCCGGCGACGTGCTGCCGGCAACCGTCGCCGGCGAGCTGGCCCGGCTGGGCCTGGTCTGACGGGATCAGGCCACCAGTCTGCCGGAGAGGGAATTGGGCCCTGCATCCACCAGATCGACGGTAACCAGATCGCCGATCGCCACCGGGCCGGTAAAATGCACCGATTGCAGCCAGGGCGATTTGCCCAGCCACTGGCCGGGATGGCGCCCGTGCCGTTCCACCAGCACCTGGCACCGCCGACCGACACTGGCCTGATTGAAAGCCGTGGCATCGCGCACCAGCGCGGCCTGAAGGCGCTTGAGCCGCTCGTCCATGATTTCGGCCGCAACCTGTCCGTCCATCGTGGCGGCAGGCGTGCCCGGGCGGGGCGAATACTTGAAGCTGAACGCCTGGGCATGGCCCACCGTGGCCACAAGGTTCAGCGTATCCTGAAATTCCGCCTCGGTTTCCCCCGGAAAGCCGACGATGAAATCGCCCGAAAGCGCGATGTCGGGCCGCGCCGCGCGTACCCGCGCGATGACCGCCAGATAACTTTCCACCGTGTGGCTGCGGTTCATGGCCCTGAGCACGCGATCGTTGCCTGCCTGGACCGGCAGGTGCAGGAACGGCATGAGCTTGTCGATTTCCCCATGTGCGGCGATCAGGCCTTCGCTCATATCGTTGGGATGGCTGGTGGTATAGCGGATGCGGGCAAGATCGGGCTCGGCCGCCAATGCGCGGATCAGACCATCCAGGCCGATGGCCCGGCCCTTGTCGTCCTCGCCGGCCCAGGCATTGACGTTCTGCCCCAGCAGCGTGATTTCGCGCGCGCCGCCCGCCACCAGCAGCTTGGCCTCTTCCACCAGATCGGCAAACGGGCGCGAGATTTCGGCGCCACGTGTGTAAGGCACCACGCAATAGGTGCAGAACTTGTCGCAGCCTTCCTGCACGGTGAGAAAGGCGCTGGGGCCGGAACGGCGGCGCTTGGGCAGAGCGGCGAATTTCGCCTGTGCGGGCATGTCGGTTTCGGTGCCGGGGCGGCCTGCGGCCGCATCGGCAACCATTTCGGGCAAGCGGTGATAGGCTTGCGGGCCGACCACCACTTTCACCGACGGCGCCCGCGCCATGATTTCCTCGCCCTCTGCCTGGGCCACGCAACCTGCCACCGCGATCAATGGCGCGGTTCCGTCGGCCCGGCGCAGGCGGCCGATATCGGAATAGACCTTTTCCGTCGCCTTCTCGCGGATGTGGCAGGTGTTGAGCACGACCAGATCGGCGCCTTCGCGGTCGGGCGTGGCGGTCATGCCCTGGGCAGCGAGCAGTTCGGCCATGCGCTCGCCGTCATAGACGTTCATCTGGCAGCCGAAGCTTTTGACGTGAAACGTCCGGGGGGGATTCGATGCGGGCATAGGCGGCGGCCCATAAGGCAAACCGCAGGGAAATAGAAGCCGCCTTGCGGCGGGGAGCGCTTGCCCCGTCAGGCCGCCCGGTCGTGCTTGTCGCGGCTGTAGCCCACCTGCGGAACATCGAGATGGAACGGGCGCAGCGGCTGGCCCAGATTGCGTTCCATCGCCGGCACGATGCGGGCGCGCGCCTGGGCGGCGATGGCTTTGCGGCCCGGATAGTCGCGCGGGTCGAACGGTTCGAGGAAATGGATGTCCAGCCGGAACGACCCGCGTCGCGCCAGGATGCGCAAGGCATTGGCAAGCCCGCCCTCGGTGCCGATCCAGCCGATCCATTCGGCCACGGCACCGTAATCCAGCACGACCGGCTGCACCAGCACGCCCGGCGGCGGCGGTTCCAGCACGCGCAGCATCGATGTCTTGAACGGCAGCAGCGACTGCCCGTCGGTGGTCGTGCCTTCGGGAAAGACGGTGATCGCCCAGTTGTCGGCCAGAGTTTCGCGCAGGCGGTTGATCTGTTCGGCTACGCCCAGCCTGTCTTCCCGGCTGACGAACACCGTCCGGTTCAGTCCTGCGAGCCAGCCCACGATCGGGGTCCGGCCGACTTCCGCCTTGGACACGAAAGCCGTGCCGCTGGCCCCGCCCAAGGCCAGGATGTCAAGCCATGACAAGTGGTTGCTGATGTAGAACACATCGCGGCGCAGCGGTGTGCCATGCACCCGCACGCGCGCCCCGCACAGCCGCGCGGCCATGAACAGGAAAAGACGCGGCAAGGGCGAACCGTAATGGACGGTGCGCCAGACGTAATGCAGCGGCACGCAGACCGCCAGAGCCAGCACGATGCCCAACGCGCGCCACGCGATGCGCAGCTTGCCAAGCGTATCGATCGGCGCGTTGCGTTCCGGCCCGGCACCCTGCTGGCGTGCCATGGGGTCAGCTATCCCGGCCCAGCCTGACGCCGTAAAGTTCCATGCGATGATCGACCAGGCGATAACCGAGCTTTTCCGCGATCTGACGCTGCAACTGTTCCAGTTCGGGATCGACGAATTCGATGACCCGGCCGCTCTCCACGTCGATCAGGTGATCGTGGTGCGCCTCGGGCGTGGCTTCATAGCGGGCACGGCCATCGCCGAAATCGTGGCGATCGAGAATCCCGGCTTCTTCGAACAGGCGCACGGTGCGATAGACCGTCGCGATCGAGATGCGCGGATCGCGCGCGGCCGCGCGCTCGTGCAGCTTTTCCACGTCGGGATGGTCCGTGCTTTCCGACAGCACTTGCGCGATAACGCGGCGCTGGTCGGTAATGCGCAGACCGCGCTCGGCGCAAAGGGCTTCGAGATCGATCAGTCGGTGCACGCTGTTCTCGTCTGTCTGAGAGGTTCGCCGGCACTATAGGGGAATTCGCCGTGCTTGTTAACCGGGCACGCAGGCGGACCGGGCGAACCCGGCAAGCCAAGGTAGGCCAGTGCGGAATAACGGATAATCGCGATCGGCGCGCCGGGACAGCGGCATGCAAAAGCCCGGGTGGCATGCAGCGCAAAGCGCCTGTGCCAGCCGGGCCGGATGCGACGGTCGTGCCGGTCGGTCGGGCTTGATCAGGCCGAAGCGGCGGCCTTGCGCCCGCGCTTGGCCGGTGCAGCAGCGGCGGCAGGCTTGCGGCCCAGGCCGATCTTCTTGGCCAGTTCGCGGCGCTTTTCGGCATAAGCCGGCGCCACCATCGGATAGTCGGCGGGGAGATTCCAGCGCGTGCGATACTGTTCGGGCGTCATGTTGTAACGCGTGGCCAGATGACGCTTGAGCATCTTGAGTTTCTTGCCGTCTTCCAGGCAGACGATGTGATCGTTCTTGACCGAAGCGCGGATCGAAACGGCCGGTTCGGGCGCAGGTTCTGCAACGGGTTCAGACGGTTTAAGCCCCGCCAGCGCCGAATAGACGTTGGAAATGAGAACGGGCAGATCACCCACAGAGACGCTGTTGTTGCTCACGTGGGCGGCAACGATGTCTGATGTCAGCGTGATCAGGGTTTCACGCATATCGTTTTCGATTTCACTCATTGCGATCCGGCTTTCATTCTATGTTGGTATGCGACACATATAGGACCAGGTCCGATATACTAAGTCGCATTTCCTGTCTATACGCGTTTGTCTTAAAGAACAACCACCCGATGCTATGATATTCGATAAAAAGCAGCGGGTTTCAGAAACCGCAGATTTGCCGAGAATAGCGGATCACAGTTTAAGTTCCTGACTGATTGCGGCAATCCTTTCACCGCCCACCCCGCGATAGTAACCCGGCCTAATTCCGATCGCCTGAAAGCCATGCTTGCGGTAAAGATGGCCGGCCGGATTTCCTTCGCGCATTTCAAGAAAGATGCGGGTCATGCCCATTTCGCGCGACTGCGCAATGAAACGGGTCAATAGCGCGTCACCCAGGCCACGGCGGCGATACGGCGGCGCGATGGCGAACAGCAGCAGTTCTTCTTCATCGAACAGGCTGCGCGACAAGAAGAAACCAGCCGTGGACGCAGGATCGGCAGGACGTTCGCCGCCCTCCGCGCAGATCAGGCCATATCGCGTGCGTCCGATGAGGAGAGCATCGCTTACCTGGCGGCGGTTCCAGGCCTCGCCGTAATCGGCCGGAAAGGCCGCGGTCATAACCGCCATGATGTAATCGAGCGTGTCGCCTGGCCCCGTCATGCCGGCCCCGTCATGCTGGCCCCGTCATGCTGGCCCGGTCATACTGGCTCAGTCATGCCAGCAGGGCCGGGCAATATGCCGTCCGGCAGCCGCGCGTCGGGCGCGCGGCCATAGGCCGGAGCGGCACCGTCGACCAGTAGATCGGGCGCCAGAAGATGCGCGCTGCGCGCATCGGGCCAGAGCGGGCATGCCACCGTGCCCGGCCGGGCATCGCCGCAGGCGGCGGCCTGGCTGCCGGCGACAACCGGTGCGTCGAGGCGGGCCAACACCTCTTGCGGCGGCAGCGAGACGGGTGCAGCGCGGGGCCGGCCGGCGGCATCGAACGGGCAGAAGAACCATTCGCCATGTCCGCCGGTCATCACCACGTCCACCGCGGTTGCGCCGGCATGTTCGGCCAGAGCCATGGCCGCCACGAGCGCCAGGCTGTGATAACCCGAAACCGGCGCGTTCCATGCCAGTGCCAGCGCGCGCGCCGCTGCAAGGCCGACACGGATGCCCGTGAAACTGCCCGGGCCGCTGTTGACCAGGATCGCACCGGCGCGCCCCCTGCCGGGCAGCGCTGCGATCATCGGCACCAGCCGTTCGGCATGCCCGCGCCCCAGCATGTGGCACGCGCCGGCGATCAACCGGTTTCCGTCGAACAGAGCCACGGAACAGTTTTCGGTGGCACTGTCGATCACCAAGCGGCGTGGGGCGAAAAGGGCAGGATCGACCAAGGCGCGGTTCTTGTCCGGTCAGGCGGCGCGCACTTCGGTCACTTCGGGCACATAGTGCTTGAGCAGGCTTTCGATCCCGTTCTTGAGCGTTGCGGTGGATGACGGGCAGCCCGAGCACGCGCCCTGCATCCTCAGGTAGACCACGCCTTCGCGAAAGCCCCTGTAGATGATGTCGCCGCCATCGTTGGCCACGGCCGGACGCACGCGGGTTTCGATCAGGTCCTTGATCTGATCGACGATATCGGCATCGGCCGGATCATCGCCGATGTCGTCGTCTTCGGCCGGCACGGCAATGCCCGACGCGTCGCCACCAAAGAACAACGGGGCTTGCGAGACGAAATGGTCGAGCAGGATCGCCAGGATCTGCGGCTTGGCATCGGCCCACTGCGCGCCCGGTGCGATCGTCACGGCGACGAAGTGCTGGCCGAAAAGGATTTCCGTCACATCGCCGAGCGAAAACAGCGCCTGCGCCAGGGGAGACGCGTCCGCCGCTTCGGGCGACGTGAACGCCCGCGTGCCGCTGGCCATCACCCGTTCACCCGGCAGGAACTTGAGCGTGGCCGGATTCGGCGTCGTTTCGGTTTCGATGAACATAATATCTGCATGTAGGACCGGGGAGCCGGGGGTCAAGGGGCGAGAAGGGCAGAGCGCCCGCCAGACGCGCTCTATTTCGCTGGAAAGGGCACTATCGCCTGCTATGAACCGCGTCATGACCAATGCCTATGTGCGCGCACCGCGCTTCGCCATCGTCGTTTCCGCCGCGCTGCTGGCCTGGCCCGCCCTCGCGGCCCCGGCCAGGGCGCCTGCCCGGGGCCCTGCGAAAACGGCGATCCGCCCCGCCGCGCCGGCGGCGCCATCGGCGGCGATCCTGCCGGTGCCGTTGATGCCGGTGGTGCCCGCCGGCCAGCGCCAGTGCGGCGCAAGGACCGCCTCGGGCCTGGGCACGCTGGCGCTCCGGCCGCAGGCTGCGGCGATGGCGGCTCCCGGTCCCGCAGGCAATGCCGCGCACCCTGCCAAGGGTGATTTCGTACTGGTCAACTACATCGGCTATCGCGCCGCCGACGGGCGCATGTTCGATCAGAACACCGGCGCGGCCTTTCCGGTTGCCGGCGTCATTCCCGGGTTTTCCGAAGGGCTGCAACTGATGACAAAGGGCAGCATCTGGCGGTTCTGCGTGCCGTCCACCCTGGGCTATGGCGCGCAAGGGGCTGGCGAGATGATCCCGGCCGATGCCGATCTGGTTTTCCAGGTGGAACTGGTGGATTACAAGACCGCGGCCGAGGTGGAGAAAATGCGCGCCGCCGCCACCGCCGCTGCCGCCCGGCCGAGCGCCGGTGGCGATCAGCCTGCCGCACCCGCACCTTCACCGGCAGACCCGGCACCGGCAGACCCGGCACCGGCAGGCACTTCATCGGCCGGCACTTCATCAGCGGGCACGCCACCGGCGCCGGCCACCCCGCCCAAGCCGTAACGCTGCAAAATCGCGATGCGATCGCGCCGGCGCGCCGGTCTATTCACTGGCCCTTCACAAACCCCCTCCCTATAGATAGGCGATGCGATCCAATAACCGGCGCGTGCGGCGCTTCGCTTTTCTCCTTTTTCCGTTGCTCGCCACGGCGGCGCCTGCGGGTATCGCCGCCCAGGCCCGGCCTGCTGCGGTGCCCGCGGCAACGGCGGTGGACAACACCGCTCAGAACTGGCTCTATGCCGGCAGCGATGTGCCGCAGGACAAGGAATGGATCTTCGGCCGCCTGCCCAATGGCCTGCGCTATGCCGTGCGCCGCAATGGCGTGCCGCCCGATCAGGTCTCGGTGCGCGTGCTGGTCGATGCCGGTGCCTTTTACGAAACCGATGCCCAGCGCGGGTTTGCCCACCTGATAGAACATCTGACGTTCCGCGATTCCAAATACCTCAAGGCGGGCGAGGCAATCCCCACCTGGCAGCGCCTGGGCGCCACGTTCGGCAGCGATACCAATGCCGAAACCAGCGGCACGCAGACGGTTTACAAGCTCGATCTGCCCGGTGCCACGCCTGCCAAGCTGGATGAAACGTTCATGCTGCTCTCGGGCATGATCGTGGCGCCGATTTTCACACCCCAGGGCGTGAAGACCGAAGTGCCGATCGTGCTGGCTGAAATGCGCGAGCGGTCCGGCCCGCAAACCCGCGTTTCCGACGCCACGCGCGCATTGTTCTTCGCCGGCCAGCCGGCCGCCACCCGCTCGCCCATCGGCACGGTCGAAACGCTCGAGGCGGCCACGCCCGAAAGCATCAAGGCGTTCCACGACAAATGGTACCGGCCCGACAACACCATTATCGTCGTTGCGGGCGACGCCGATCCGCCGGTGTTGCTCGACCAGATCAAGAAATGGTTCGGCCCCTGGACGGCCAAGGGACCCAAGCCCGCCCCGGTCGATTTCGGCAAGCCGGTAGCACCCAAGGGCGCCGATCCCGCCAACCCGGTGGGTGAAACCGGCGTCGTGGTCGAACCCAGCGTGCCGCTCCAGTTCAACTATGCTATCGTGCGGCCCTGGAAACGGCATGCCGATACTATCGCCTATAACCAGGGACTGATGATCGACCGCCTGGGCATGGCGCTGATCAACCGCCGTCTGGGCGTGCGCGCCCGCGCCGGGGGCAGCTATCTTTCGGCTTCGGTGGACCAGCAGAACTATGCGCGCTCCGCCGATACGACGCTGGTATCCGTAACGCCGCTGGGCGACGACTGGATAGCCGCCGTGGCCGACGTGCGGGCAGTAATCGCCGATGCCCTCGCTTCGCCCCCTTCGCAGGCCGATATCGCCCGCGAGGTGGCCGAATTTGAACTCTCGTTCAAAGTGCCGGTGGAAACCCAGCGCACTCAGGCCATGTCCGATCTGGCCGATGACATCACCCAGGCCGTCGACATCCGCGAAACCGTGGCCAATCCCGACACGGTCTATGCGATTTTCCGGAAATCGATTCCCCTGTTCACGCCGCAGGCGGTTCTGGCGCACACGCGCGGGCTGTTCAAAGGCACCGTGGTGCGCGGCATGTTGACCACCCCGCGCGATACGGGCGCCACGCAGGCCGACGTGCGCGCCGCCCTTGTCGCCAAGCCGGTGGCCGGCAGCGGCATCCGCCTGCCGACGGACAAGCTGACGTTTGCCCAGTTGCCGCCGATCGGCACGCCCGGCACCGTGACCGAGGCGGTGCAGACCGGCATTCTGGGCATCGAGCGGCTGACTCTTGCCAACGGGGTCAAAGCGCTGCTGTGGGCCAACGACGCCGAACCGGGGCGGATCATCATCCGCATCCGCTTTGGCGGCGGGCTGGCGGCGATCGCGCCCAAGGACGCGGTCTATGCCTCGCTGGGCGATCTGGCCCTGATGGAAACCGGGTTTGGCAACGTCGATCGCAATGCGATGGACGAGCTGGCCACGGGCCGCAAATTCAATCTCAATTTCAAGCTGGACGATACCGCGTTCGAGTTTTCCGCCGATACGCGCCCGTCCGATCTCAAGGACCAGCTCTATCTGTTCGCGGCAAAACTTGCCCGGCCGCGCTGGGACCCGAACCCCGTGCAGCGGGCGGTGGCGGCGGCCAGGCTGCAATATGCCGCCAGCGGATCATCGCCCCAGGCTGTGTTGCAACGAGACATCGGCTGGCTGCTGAAAGACAAGGACCCGCGCTACAAGTTTCCCGATCCCGCGGCGCTCGACACGGTCAACCCCGACGATTTCCGCCGCGTGTGGGAACCGCTCCTCGCCCAGGGGCCGATCGAGGTCGACATGTTCGGGGATTTCACGCGGGAACAGGCGCTGGACGCTCTCAATGCCACGTTCGGCGCTTTGCCGCCACGCGCCGCCGCCAATCCGCCGCCGCTCGATCCGCGTCTGCCGGCACACAATGAAACGCCCCTGGTTCTGGCCCATACGGGCGATCCCAGCACGGCCGCGGCCATGGTGGTTTGGCCGACCGGCGGCGGGCGCACCGGCGTGCGCGAATCGCGTCAGCTCGAAATCCTGGCGCAGATCGTCAACAATCGCCTGTTTGATGACATGCGCGAAAAGATCGGTGCGTCCTATGCGCCGCAGGTCGAATCGGTCTGGCCGATGGATCTGCCTTCGGGCGGATACTTGGGCGCCACGGTGCAATTGCGCCCGCAGGACATGCCGGCCTTCTTTGCCGCTGCCGACAAGATCGCCGCCGACCTGGCCGTCAATCCGCCTTCACCGGACGAGATCGAGCGCGTGACCGAACCGCTCAAGCAACTGATCACCCGCGCCAGCACGGGCAACAGCTTCTACATGTCGCTCTTGGGCGGCGGCGCGCTGGAGCCGGGCAAGTTCGACGATATCCGCTCGATCCTTGCCGATTACAGCCAGACTTCGCCCCAGGCGATGCAGACGCTGGCGAGCCGCTATCTTCAGCACGACCGGTCGTGGCGCGTGGAAGTGGTGCCGAAGACCGGGAACTGAGATAGCGATCAGTCTAAGCGTAACGCGCCCTTTGCAATCGAGGGCCGGCGCGCCTATGTCGCCGCTCTTGAAAGGACGAGGGCTGTGGCACAGAACTGGAATGCAAGGAGCTGGCGGGATCACGAGGCACGGCATCTGCCGGTCTATCCCGATGCGGAAAAGCTGGGCGCTGTCGAAAGCACCCTGGGCAACTTTCCGCCGCTGGTCTTTGCAGGCGAAGCGCGCGCGCTCAAGGCCGATCTGGCCCAGGTGGCGGCCGGCAAGGGTTTTCTGCTCCAGGGCGGGGACTGCGCGGAAAGCTTTGCCGAGTTTCATCCCAACAACATTCGCGACACGTTCCGCGTGCTGTTGCAGATGGCCGTGGTGCTGACCTTTGCCGGCAAGCAGCCGGTGGTGAAGGTTGGCCGCATGGCAGGCCAGTTTGCCAAGCCGCGCTCTTCCCCGGTTGAGCGCCAGGGCGATGTCGAATTGCCGAGCTACCTGGGCGACAACATCAACGGCATCGACTTCACGGCCGAGCAGCGCACGCCCGACCCCGACCGGATGCTGCGCGCCTATAGCCAGGCAGCCGCCACGCTCAACCTGCTGCGCGCCTTTGCCGGCGGCGGCTATGCCAACTTGCGCCAGGTCCACGGCTGGACGCTCGACCATATCGCCAAAAGCCCCTGGGCCGCCAGGTTCGGCGAAATGGCCGACAAGATCGAGGAAGCGCTGGACTTCATGGAAGCCTGCGGCGTCGATCCGTCAAGCGTGCCCCAGTTGCAGGGCACAAGTTTCTATACCAGCCACGAAGCCCTGCTGCTGCATTATGAAGAGGCGATGACGCGGCAGGATTCGTTGACCGGCGATTGGTACGATACCAGCGCGCACATGCTGTGGATCGGCGATCGCACCCGTTTCGAAGGGTCGGCTCATGTCGAGTTCCTGCGCGGCGTGGGCAATCCGATCGGCATGAAGTGCGGACCAAGCCTGACGCCCGATGCGCTGCTCCGCATGCTCGACACGCTCAACCCCGCGCGCGAGCCCGGGCGGATCACGCTGATCAGCCGCTTTGGCCACGACAAGGTAGAGACGGGCCTGCCGACGCTGGTGCGCGCGGTGAAGCGCGAAGGGCACCCCGTGGTGTGGAGCTGCGATCCGATGCACGGCAACGTGATCAAGGCCGACAACGGCTACAAGACGCGGCCGTTCGATCGCATCCTGGCCGAAGTGAAAGGCTTCTTTGCCGTGCACCGCGCCGAAGGCACCCATGCAGGCGGCATTCATATCGAGATGACCGGCCGCGACGTGACCGAATGCACTGGCGGGGCCGTGGCGATCACCCAGGAAAGCCTGGCCGATCGCTATCACACCCACTGCGACCCGCGCCTCAACGCCGCGCAGTCGATCGAACTGGCGTTCCTGCTGGCCGAAATGCTCAACCTGGAGCATGCGGACCGCAAGGCGGAAGCGGCCTGAGTTGCCCTGAAAGACCCCCTCCTCTTTAGAGGAGGGGGTTGGGGGTGGTGGATGTCTCGCGCTAATTTTAAAAGATCGATGAAAATTGACGATGGAGGATGTTGTGAGTAGTCCTCAACCCTCAGGAGAAGAAAATTTTCGTGAATATTTCGAGGCGCTGAGAAAACGTATTGAGAATTTGTCTGAACGTTTCAATGCTTTTTCAGATCTTGAGTTAGTTGTTCTTTCGGCGAATGTCACAGATTGCCTATGCCGATTGATCTTGGCACAAGGGAACCGTCTATCTGCTGCAGATACGTGGGATCCAAGTGAGGTCAAAAGAAGTTTTGGCACCCGGATTTTGGAGCTTAAAAAGCAAGATTTTATCGATGAAGGTCTAAAAGAAATTCTTATATCAATCAAAAATATCAGAAATAAATTTTGTCATGATTTTCGAATAGATAGCTTTAGAATTATTAATTCTGATAAAATTTTTAATTGGAAAGTCAAAAAACAGCATTTTCAAAAAGTTGTCATGGATAATGTGTCAAGATGCGACGAAAATTTTTTAGATCTTGACCCCATTGAATATGAAAATTCGGGGTATAAATATTTTCAATGTGACGAAAATTTTAGAATAATTTGGGGAATAAAGTCTTTTAGTCCGTTCAAAGATGAACGAAAAAATGCTTTTTGTGAAACAATCAGTGCAGTGCTGTTCGTGATGGGCGCAATATATGTCCATGAGCTTATGGTGAAGTTTGGCATCGAGCATCTCTGACACCGCTATTTGCCCGCACCCACATTTCCGGGCACAACCGCACACTCCCACTTCCCCCCGCGTGCGCCATCGCGCACAACGCGTTCCATGAGCCCGCCCAACGCCAAGCCAATCGACCCCCTTGCCCAGCGGGCGCTGTTTGCCCAGGCGGTGGATCTGTTGGGCGGCGTCAAGGCCGCGGGCAAGGCCATCGGGGAAAGCGAGCTTGGCATGGCTGCGCTGCTTTCGGGTGCGGAGCCGTTGCAGCCCTTGACGCTTGAGCGGGCGAGCAAGGCGCTGATCGCCCATGCCGATGCCTGCCGCCTGCTGGAACGGCGCATTTCTCCCGCTTTTGTCGCCAATCTTACCGATGCGCAGATCGGCAGGGGTTGAATAAAGGGCGGGCTTTCGTTCATCGCCGGCCGTATGGCGTTTGTCGAACTGGTGGGAAACTATCGCTTGACACGGTTGGCGTTGCGCGTTCGATGCAAGGGTAACTATCGAACAGGATTATATCTTTGCGCCACGCTTTGTTGCTCGCCGCTGCTGTTTCCCTACTGACTTTGCGGCCCATGCCGGCGCTTGCCAAGCCCGCCGAAGCCGATAAGACCGCAAGTACGCCACGCGGCGACGATCCCGATGGCGTGCCCGATCCCGATACCGCCACGACCACGCGCTTTTTCCAGCCGCGCAAGGTGCTGTCCGCCGGCACAGTGACGGTTGGCGGCCAGAAGATCGACTATGCGGCGGAAGCCGGCACGATCGTGGTGCATCAGGGGGACTGGGACGATGCCGACTGGCGCGAGAAGGTCGCTGCCGGCAAGGGCAAGGAACAGGCCGGGGATGCTCCCGCCGAAGCATCGATGTTCTACACCGCCTATTTCAAGAAGGGCACCCCTGCCGCCGATCGGCCGATCACGTTCCTGTTCAATGGCGGCCCCGGTTCGGCCACGGTGTGGTTGCACATCGGCGCATTCGGCCCGCGGCGGGTGCTGACCGCCAATGACACTCATACCCCGCCTGCGCCTTACACGCTGGTGGACAACGCCCATAGCCTGCTCGATGCGTCAGACCTGGTGTTCATCGATGCGCCCGGCGCGGGCTGGTCGCGCATTGCCGGCAAGGACAAGGAAAAGGCGTTCTGGGGGGTGGACCAGGACGTGCATGCCTTCCGCGAGTTCATCAAGGCGTTCCTGTCTGACCATGGCCGCTGGAATTCCCCCAAGTTCCTGCTGGGCGAAAGCTATGGCACGCCGCGCGCGGCCGCACTGGTCAATGTTCTGCAATCCGACGATTCGATCGATTTCAACGGCATCGTGCTGCTTTCGGCGATCCTCAATTTCGACCTTTCGGCCGATAGCCCGCAGAACAATCCCGGTGTCGATCACGCCTATGTGGTCAGCCTGCCCACGGTGGCGGCCACCGCGTGGTATCACAACCGCCTGTCCGGCACGCGCCCGGCCGAGCTGGAGCCGTTCCTGCGCGAGGTGGAACGGTTCGCCACCACCGACTATGCCATGGCGCTGATGCAGGGCAGCGCGCTGCCCGATGCCCAACGCCAGGACATGGCCAAGCGCCTGGCGGGCTATACCGGCATTCCGGCCGATTACTGGCTGCGTTCAAACCTGCGCCTGAACGTGGGGCAGGTGATGCAGCACATGCAGCAGGACCTGGGGCTGACCACCGGGCGCCTCGATACCCGCTTTTCCGGCCCGGCGCTCGATCCCACGGCCAAGGAAGCGGGATACGATCCGCAAAGCGCGGCGATCAGTTCGGCCTATATCACCGCGTTCAACAGCTATGCCCGCGAAAGCCTGCGCTATGCCACACAGGCAACCTACAAGCCCTTTGCCGGCCTGACCGACTGGGACATGACGCACCGCCTGCCCGACGGCGGCCGGTCGGAAAGCGGCCCGCTCAACGTGATGCCCGATCTGGCCAATGCGATGAAGCAGAACCCCAGGCTGAAATTGCTGATCGCGGGGGGCTATTACGACTTGGCCACGCCCTATTTCGAAGGCCTGTTCGAAGCGCGCCACCTGCCGATGGCGGCATCGCTGCAGGGCAACATCAGCTATGCCTATTATCCTTCGGGCCACATGGTCTATGCCCACGAGGCGTCGCTCAAGGCATTTCACGATGCCACCGCCGCCTTCATCGCGCGCAACAGCGGCGGCGGGCGCTGACTGGCAAGCAGGCTAGGGACTGTCGAACAGGACCACGGTGCGTGCGCCGTCACCCCGGCGCATTGCATCGAACCCGGCGTTGACCTGATCCAGCGCGATCCGCTTGGCGAGCATCGTGTCCAGCCGCAACTGGCCGTTCAGATAGAAATCGACCAGGCGCGGCAGGTCTACCGGGAAGCGGTTCATGCCCATCAGCGCGCCTTGCAGTCTCTTGCCCGAAAGCAGATCGATGGCCGAAAGGCCCACCTGCTGATCGGGCGGCAACATGCCCAGGATCGTGGCCGTGCCGCCGCGCCGCAAGACCCGCACCGCCAGTTGCGCCGACGACTGCCGCCCCACGGCCTCGATCGCATGGTCCACCCCGCCGCGGGTCCATTCCACGATCGTCTTGGCCGCATCGTCGATTGCCGGATCGATCGTGTCGGTGGCGCCCATTTCTAGCGCCAGCGCGCGCTTTTCGGCGGAAAGATCGGCGGCGATGATCCGGCCTGCGCCGGCAATCCGCGCGGCATTGATCGCGGCCAGGCCCACGCCGCCGCAACCGATCACGGCCACGCTTTCGCCGGGCGTCAGCTTGCAGGCATTGAACACCGCGCCTGCCCCGGTGGTTACCGCGCAGCCCAGCAGCGCGGCGCGGTCGAGCGGCATGTCGGGATGGATGGCAACGCAAGCATTCTCGTGCACCAGCATCATCTCGGCAAGACCGGAAAGATTGAGCAACTGGTGTACGGCGGCGCCGTCGGCACGGGCCAGGCGCGGCGGATCGGCCCGCCCGCGCCGGGTGTCGCTGCCCCGGCACAGCGCCAGGCGCCCGGTCACGCAGAATTCGCAGTGGCCGCAGAACGCAGACATGCAGGTGACGACGGCATCGCCTTTCTTCACGCGGCGCACGTCGCTGCCCACGGCTTCCACGATGCCGGCCGCCTCGTGCCCCGGCACGCAGGGCATGGCGTGGGGATGAACGCCGTCGATGAAATGCAGATCGGAATGGCACAGGCCGCAGGCAACGGTGCGGATCAGCACTTCGCGCGGGCCAGGCTTGGCGATCGCCAGGTCTTCCACGGTCAGCGGCTGGCCCGCTTGCAGGGCAACGGCGGCTTTCATCGGTGTTCCTTCGTCCGGCTTTCGACGCTTAGCCTTGCCCGGCGAAGCGGTGCCCAGTCAACTGGCGTCGAGTCAAATGGCATCGAGGCGACCGGCTGCCTTAACGGCCTTTCAAAGTGATCATCCAAAAGTCGGTGCGCGTGCCGATGCGCAGCGGAAACGAGCCCGATCCCACCCCGGCGGTCACGAAGACCTGGTGGCCGCGCCAGGGGATCAATCCGCAGCGAAAGTCCGGATCGTAAAGCTTGCTGCCGTCGATAAAGCTGTTGGCGGTAGAAAGGCCGGGCAGATCGATCTGCCCGCAATGGGTATGACCGGCGAGCAGGACCGGGGCATCGTCGGGCAAAGTGCGGGCAAGGTTGGGGGCATGTTCCACCACCACGATCGGCCCGCCCAAGGCTCTCGCGCGCCCGAAAATCTGCTTCAGCGACAAGTGGCGCCTGACGTAATCGTTGAAGCCCACCAGCGCTACAGGCCCCAGGCGTGCCGCTTCATCGTCGAGCACGATCACGCCGGCTTTCGTCAATGCCCTGGTCACGGCAACTGGATCGGTCGCCTGGTCATGATTGCCCATCACGGCATAGACGCCAAGCGGTGCCCGCAGGCGCGCAAGCGGGGCGGTCAGCAAGTCGGGACGGAAATTCGGATCGCGCGGGGTTTCGCCGTTGACGAAATCGCCGGCCAGAACGACGGCATCGGGGCGCTGGGCATTGATCAGCGCGACCACCCGTTCCAGGCGGCGCGTCGACATGCCGTGATTGCCGACGTGAATGTCGGACGCGAGCGCGATCGTCACCTGGCTTTTGGTGCCCGAAAGCGCGTCGAGCGTCACGGTGGCGTGGCGGACCGCCGGCATCCAGGTTTCGACCCAGTAACCCCAGGCTGCCATCAGGGCGACGAGAATGACGAGCGCCGGGATCAGGCGGCGGATGATGAAACGCGATGCCGTGCCTGGTGATCCGGCCGCCGGCGAAGCTTCGTCCTCGATCAAGGGATCAGCCGCGCATCAGTTCGCGGACAAATCCGATCAGCCCGGTCTGCCGCGCCCGCTTCAACCGTTCGGCGGTAAGGATCTGGCAGATCTGGGCATAGCACGCGTCCATGTCGTCATTGACCACGACATAATCGTAACTGTCCCAGTGGCTGATTTCGGCCTGGGCGCGAGCCATGCGCGCGGCGATCACGTCGGCGCTGTCGGTGCCGCGCCCGGTCAGGCGGCGGCGCAGTTCCGCAATGCTCGGCGGCAGGATGAACACGCGCACCACATCCGCCTCGGCCTTTTGATAAAGCTGCTGCGTGCCCTGCCAATCGATGTCGAACAGCGTATCGAGGCCCTGCTTGAGCCGCACGCGGATTTCAGCCTTGGGCGTGCCATAGCAATGGCCGAAGACTTCGGCCCATTCGTAGAAGGCATTGGCTTCGACCATGCGGTCGAACGCCGCCCGATCGACGAAATGATAGTCCCTGCCGTCGACCTCGCCCGGGCGCATGGGCCGGGTGGTGGCCGATATCGACATGGCGATCTGCGGATCGTGGGCGAGCAGACGCCGGGCAATCGTGGTCTTCCCCGCGCCCGAAGGCGATGACAGGATCAGCATCAGGCCGCGGCGATGCAGCGCATCGGCATGCGGCAGGGGCAGGATCGGGGACGATGCGCTTTCGGCCATGGCCGCAGATGGACCATGGCTGCCCTGCCGGTCAAGCCGCAGCCGATCCGCCGGCTAAGATTCCCGTCCGCTTCAGCGGGGCTTCGACGGGGCCTTGCCGCCCTTGCGGGCGCGGCGGGCCTGGCGCTTGTCATAAAGCGCCTTGGCCACCAGGCTGCCACCCACCACGATGGCGCCCGGGACCGACCGGGTGGCCACGCGCGCGATCGCGGTGCCGATCAGGCTGCCGGTCAGCGTGGGGGCCTTGACCAGGCTGCGCGGGCCGCCCCGGGGCAAGGCACGGCCCAGCACCCGCCCGGCAACGCCACGTCCGGCCATGCCGCGGGCCAGCAAGGCACTGCCCGCACTGAGCGCGATATCGGTGAGGATCAAGGTGGTCAGCGCGGGCGGGCGGACCTCTTCGGCCCGGGCGTCAGCCTCCGCCTTGGCGTAAGCCTCTGCCCCGGCCTTGGCCTCGGTTTCGGCCTCGTCGCTGGCAGCCGGCCGCGTCGGACCGTCCTGCCGCTTGTCGTGCTTCGTTCTGAAAACCATCTGCGCATGCCCCGTTGCCCTGGTGCCTGCGCCAGACCGGGAGCGGGCTTGCGGCAGGCGTTTACTTCTTGCGGCCGAAATCGACGGTGACGACATTCGAGCCATCGTCGCTGCGTTCAACGGCAGGTTTGTCGGATGTTTCCCCGGGGCTGGCCGACGAGTCGTTTTCGGCATCCTCATGCGCTTCTTCGTCCAGCGTATCGGCGGCCTGGAACTGCAGCCCGAAATCGACCGCCGGATCGACGAAAGCAGTGATGGCGCGGAACGGGATCACCAGGGTGGAGGGCACCTGGTTGAAGCTGAGCCCCACCGAAAAGCTGTCTTCCCCGACTTTCAGGTCCCAGAACTTGTTCTGCAGGACGATGGTCATCTCGTCGGGAAACCGTTCCTTGAGACGGACGGGAATCGAAACGCCCGGAGCCCCGGTGCGGAACGTGATGTAGAAATGATGCTGGCCGGGAAGCATGCCGCCCGATGCTTCCACCTGGCCCAGAACGCGGCCCACTACCGCGCGCAGGGCTTCCTGCACGATCTCGTCATAGGGGATCAGGCTGTCGGGCGCGTCGCTCATAGGCAGCACAACTGGCGCTGGCGCGGGCGCGGGTCAAGAGGGAGTGATTGATTCTCGCCCCTCTGGGCGTATAGGCATGGCTCATGCGCACCGGATCGATCACCCGCACCACTCACGAAACCGATATCGGCGTCAGCGTCAACCTGGATGGCACCGGCGTTTACGATATCAGCACCGGGATCGGCTTCCTCGATCACATGATCGAGCAGTTTTCGCGCCATTCGCTGATCGACGTGACTCTGCGCGTGAAGGGCGACCTCCATGTGGACGAGCATCACACGGTAGAAGACAGCGCGATCGCGCTGGGCCAGGCCATCGCCCAGGCCCTTGGCGACAAGAAGGGCATCACGCGCTATGGCGCTACCTATGCCCCGATGGACGAGGCGCTGGCTCGTGTCGCGCTGGATATCTCCGGTCGCCCCATGCTCGTGTGGAAAGCGGCGTTCAGCCAGGCGCGGCTGGGCACCATGGATACCGAGATGTTCGAACACTGGTTCCACTCGCTGGCGCAGGCGGCGGGGATCACCCTGCATGTCGAATGTCTGTACGGCGCCAACAACCACCATATCATCGAAGGCATCTACAAGGGGTTCGCCCGCGCCATGGCCCAGGCCATCGCCATCGATCCGCGCAAGGCCGATGCGGTGCCGTCGACCAAGGGCATCCTTGGTGGCTGAGACGCTGGCCCTGATCGATTATGGCGCCGGCAACCTGCGCTCGGTGGCCAACGCCCTGAAAGTCGCCGGTGCCGAAGAGGTTGTTCTGACCGCCGATCCCGATGTCGTGCGCCGGGCCGATCGCATCGTGCTGCCCGGGGTCGGCGCTTATGGCGCCTGCGCCGGCGCGCTGCGCGGCGTTGCCGGCATGATCGATGCGCTAGAAGAGCGGGTGCTGGTCGATGGCATGCCTTTCCTGGGCATCTGCGTGGGCATGCAACTTCTGGCCACGCGCGGCGTGGAATTCGGCGTGACCGAGGGGCTGGACTGGATCGGCGGCGAAGTGCGGCGGATCGACCGGACCGACCCGGCCATCAAAGTGCCGCACATGGGGTGGAACGACGTTTCGCCCATGCGCCATGCCGACGGTGCCGCCCTGATCCAGGGTGGCGAGGCCTATTTCCTGCATTCCTTCCATTTTGCGGTGGATGACGGCGCCGACGTGGCGGCGATGACCGATCATGGCGGCGGCCTGGTTGCCGCCGTGGCCCGCGACAATATGCTGGGCGTGCAGTTTCACCCCGAGAAAAGCCAGGCCTATGGCCTGGACCTGCTGTCGCGCTTTCTGGCCTGGCGGCCCTGATCGCCCCACCGCGCCGGTTTGCAGCGTTGCCCCGCACATAGGTTAAGGGGTGGAACGCGCCTGTCCGACAATGGCTTTCTTTCCTGACCGAACCACGGAAAGGACATGCCATGGCAACGACATACATCCCCGCCCGCAACGGGCAGGGACATACCGAACTGGTCTCTCTGGCCGGGCGCCGCGTGGCGATCACCGGCGGATCGACCGGCATCGGCCGCGCCACCGCCCTGCTGCTGGCCGGCGAAGGCGCGCGTATCTTTACCTGCGGGCGCGATCCCGAAGCGCTGGGCGACGCCATCGCCGCCGTGCAGGCCGCTGGCGGTGAAATGGACGGGCTGGCGCTCGATCTGGCCCATGACGGCGCGGTCGACCGCTTTTTCACCGCGGCGGAGCAGGCGATGGGTGGAATCGATGTGGCCGTGATCAACGCTGCCATCGCGGCAGGGGGCCTGACCTCGATGGACGAAGCAGGCCTGCGCGAGGCGATCGCTATCAATTTCACGGCCTATCTGATCTCTGCCTGGCGCGCTCAGGCGGCTATGCCCAACGGTGGCGACATTGTGCTTGTCGGTTCGGTCTCGGCGCACAGCCTTTCGCCGGGATCGACCGTCTATGCAGGGATCAAGGCCGGTATCGCGGGCTTTTCCCAGGCGCTGAGCCGCGAAATGGGCAGACGCGACGTCCGCGTCAGCCTGGTCGAGCCGGGATTGACCGGCAGCGATATGCAGTTGCCGGAAATCCCGACCGAAAGACAGCGTGAGATGATCGGCGAGGGAACAATGCTGCGCGCCGAAGATATAGCCGTCGGCGTTCACTACTTCCTTACCCAGCCGCGCCGCACCGTGGTGCAGCAGCTGGTCATCGTGCCGCGAGTAAGCAACGAATGACGTTTCCCCACGATCGTCTTGTCATCACGCCTCATGTCATCGACCTTGCCCGTTCGCCGCTGGCCGGGCATTTCGACGCCCCCACCTACGTGCTGGGGGCGTTCAACCCGGGCATGACAGTCCTGCCCAACGGCAACGTGCTGTTGATGGTCCGCGTGGCCGAAGCGCTGCGCGAGCCGGTCCATAACGGCAAAGTGCGTGCGGTGCGGTGGGACCGGGGCGCTTACGTGCTCGACAACTGGGCGCTGGAGCTGACCGATACCCGCGACCCGCGCAAGTTCATGGTACCGGGCGCGGGGTGGAAAGTCATGGCGCTGACCTCGCTTTCCTGGCTCTTGCCGGTGGAAATGACGCCCGATGCCATGGACATCGTCACTATCCATTATGACAAGGCGATCGCCCCCGCGGGTTCCTGGCAATGCTATGGCGTGGAAGATGCGCGCATATCCCGGATCGCCGATGGCCAGTATCTGATGACGACGTGTTCAGTCAGTCCCGAACGCCACTCCACCACGCTCTATTCATCGGCCAATGGACTGGACTGGACGTTCGAAGGCCTGGTGCTCGATCATCAGAACAAGGACATGCTGATTTTCGAAGGTCTGGTGGATGGCCAGTACTGGGCCCAGACCCGCCCGTTGGGCGATCTGTGGTTTGCCTATCCGCCCGGCAGCCCGTTCCGGGCGGGCCCTTCGATCAATCTGGCCACCTCGCCCGATGGCCGGCACTGGAAACCCCATCTTTCTCCGCACATTCGCCCCCGTGCCGATCGATCCGCCACGGCGCGCATGGGCGGCGGCGCGCCCCCCGTCCTGACCGAAGTTGCCGGGCAGCACGGCTGGCTGTCGCTGTGGCACGGGGTGGAGCCCAAGGAGATCGTGGGCGTTTATCGCACGTTCTGGACGCTGCTCGATCCCGCTGACCCCACGCGCGTCCTGGCCGAGGGCGAGGCGCCGCTGCTGGAACCCGATCCGGCGCTCACCCAGCCGCTCGAAGACCTGCTCTATCTGCGCGATGTGGTCTTTACCACCGGCATCATCGACCAGGGTGATCGCTTCATCGTCGCGTCGGGCGAGGCGGACCTTGCCTGCCGGATCACCCACGTGCCCAAGGATGCGTTCGGATAAGCGCCGCCAGGCCGGCGCGCAAAACAGCGGCAAAACCCGTTGGACATGCCTGCGCGCGATGCTAGGCGCGCGGGCTATGATCGTATTTCCCGCCATCGACCTCAAGGGAGGTCAGGTCGTTCGCCTTGCCGAAGGCGACATGGATCGCGCCACCGTCTATGGCGACGATCCCGCGCATCAGGCCCGCTTGTTTGCCGATTCCGGTTCGCAATATCTTCACGTCGTCGATCTGGACGGCGCCTTTGCCGGCGAGGCACGCAACGCGCAGGCGGTGGAAAGCATTCTCAAGGCCTTTCCCGGACACGTGCAACTGGGCGGCGGCATCCGCAACCGGGTCTCGGTGGACGGCTGGTTCGATCTCGGCGTTTCGCGCGTGGTGATCGGTACGGCGGCGCTGCAGGACCCGCAATTCGTCAAGGACATGGCCCGCGCCTATCCGGGTGGTATCGTCGTTGCCGTGGATGCGCGCGATGGCATGGTCGCGACGCAGGGCTGGGCCGACGTGTCCGACGTCTCGATCGTCGACATGGCGCGCCGCTTCGAGGATGCTGGCGTCGCTTCGTTGCTGTTTACCGACGTGGGCCGCGACGGGCTGCTGAAAGGCTGCAATATCGAGGCGACAGTCGATCTGGCACGGGCCACGCGCCTGCCGGTGATCGCCAGCGGCGGGGTGAAAGGCCTTGATGACATCGCCATGCTCAAGGTGCATGAAGCCGATGGCATCGAAGGCGTGATCACCGGCCGCGCGCTCTATGACGGGCGGCTCGATCTTGCCGCCGCGATCCGGATCGCCGAGGGCTGAAGAAAGGCACGCATTGCCATGACCGTTCGCGTCCGCGTCATCCCCTGCCTCGATGTGGCCGATGGCCGCGTGGTCAAGGGTGTCAATTTCGTCGATCTGCGCGATGCCGGCGATCCGGTGGAGCAGGCCCGCACTTATGACGCCGCCGGCGCGGACGAGCTGTGCTTCCTCGATATCTCGGCCACCCATGAAGGGCGCGGTACGCTGCTCGACGTGGTGGCCCGTACGGCAGAGGTATGCTTCATGCCGCTGACCGTGGGCGGCGGGGTACGCGCGGTGGAAGATGCGCGCGCGCTGCTGCTGGCCGGGGCAGACAAAGTGGCCGTCAACAGCGCGGCGGTGGTTCGTCCCGAACTGGTGCGCGACATTGCCGAACGGTTCGGCGCGCAATGCGTGGTCGGCGCGGTGGACGCACGCCGCACGGGGCCGGCGAAGTGGGAAATCTTCACCCATGGCGGGCGCAGGGGCACCGGCATCGATGCCCTGGCCCATGCCGAACGACTGGCCAGCCTGGGTGCGGGCGAATTGCTGGTCACCTCGATGGATGGCGATGGCACCAAGGCCGGCTATGACCTGGAATTGACACGCGCCATCGCCGATGCGGTGCCCGTGCCGGTGATCGCGAGCGGCGGGGTGGGCACGCTCGATCATCTCGTCGATGGCGTGATCAAGGGCCATGCCAGTGCCGTGCTGGCGGCCTCGATCTTTCACTTCGGCACCCACACGATCGCGCAGGCCCATTCCGCCCTGCGCGCCGCCGGCCTGCCCGCGCGCGGCTGATGCCTCGGCTGTATTGCCGGGGAGAGGGCGAGAAGTCTTGACCCATGCCCCGTGCCGTTCCATGCCGCGTGCGATGGACCACAGCAACGCCACGCTTGCCCGTCTCGAGGCGACGATCGCCGCGCGACGGGGCGCCGATCCCGATGCCAGCTACGTAGCCCGGCTTCATGCCCGGGGCCTTGCCAAGATCGCCCAGAAAGTGGGCGAGGAAGGGGTGGAAACGGTGATCGCCGCGCTTGGCGGCAGCGACGCCGAACTGGTCGGCGAGGCGGCCGACCTGCTGTTTCACCTGATCGTCCTGCTGGGCGCGCGTGACGTGCCCCTGGCCAGTGTGCTGGCCGAGCTCGATCGGCGCGAGGGGGTTTCCGGCCTTGCCGAAAAGGCGGCCCGCCCGCGCGACTGATCACTTTCACCGGGCCAGGCCTTCCGAACCGACGACAATCGGTCCAACATCTTTCAAAGAGCCAATGCCATGCCGATCGATGCCACGCTGCCTTATGACGAGCAGAACGTCTTTGCGAAAATCCTGCGTGGAGAAATCCCCGCGAACAAGGTCCATGAAGACGCTTTCGCCCTGGCGTTCCACGATATCGCACCGCAGGCGCCGATCCACGTGCTCGTCATTCCCAAGGGGCCTTACGTGAGCTGGGACGATTTTTCGGCCCGGGCACCGGCAGAACTCATCGCCGGTTTCGTGCGGGCCGTTGGCACGGTGGCGCGCAATCTGGGGCTGGTGGAACCCGGCTATCGCCTGCTGGCGAATCTGGGCGGGCATGGCGGGCAGGAAGTGCCGCACCTGCACGTGCACCTGTTCGGCGGCGCACCGCTTGGGCCGATGCTGACGCGTTAACCCTTTCGCACCGCAACACGATAGAGTAGGGTACGATCATTCCGTCGCAAGGCAGCAACGCTTCGCCCATGAACGATCCGGAAATCCCGTCTGGCTCTCTCGATGGCAGAATTCACCGACTGGGCCTGCGCGTCTATTACGAGGATACCGATCTTTCCGGCGTCGTCTATCATGCCAATTACTTGCGGTGGTTCGAGCGGGCACGTTCGGATCTGTTGCGGTTGATCGGCATAGACCAGCGCGCCGCGCACGAGGGCGGCGAAGGTGCCTTTGCCGTTGCGGAGATTCGCCTGCATTACAAGGCGCCGGCGCGGCTGGATGACGGCGTCGTGGTCCAGTCCCGTCTTGCCGCGCTGCAAGGTGCAAGCTGCACGCTGCTTCAGCAGGCGTTCAGGCACACCAGCCTTTTGTGTTCCGCGCGTGTTCGCGTCGCCTTTGTCACGCCAGAGGGCCGGCCGCGCCGTCTGCCGCCTGCGTGGCGCGATGCTTTTGCCGCCCTGATTGATCCCGAACAGGACCTTGAGAAAGCTCTTTCATGACACTGGCCCTTCTTGCCGCCGCCGCAGGCGTGACTGCCGGCGCTCCGACCAGGCTCAATCCGCTGGCCCTGTTCCTGCATGCCGATATCGTGGTGCAGACCGTGATGGGCGGGCTGGTGCTTGCCAGCATCTGGGTGTGGATGATCATCGTTTCGTTCAGCCTGCGCATGGGCGGGGCCAGGCGCCGTGCCAATCGCTATGAGCAGGGCTTCTGGGACGCGCGCGATGTCGATCTCTATCACAAGGAAAACGGCAAGGGCGACGTGCCCACCGCCCGGGTGGTGACCGCCGCGCTCGCCGAATGGCGCCGTTCGACGGCAGGGAAGAACGTTGACCGCGAAGGCACGCGTCAGCGCCTGGCCGTGGCCATGGATAGCGCCGTTGCCATCGAGACCGACCGCCTTTCGAGCCGTCTCAACTTTCTCGCAACGGTCGGTTCGGTGGCGCCGTTCGTAGGCCTGTTCGGCACGGTCTGGGGCATCATGGACAGTTTCTTCAACATCGGCGCGCAGGCGAATTCCTCGCTCGCGGTCGTGGCGCCCGGCATTTCGGAAGCGCTGTTCGCCACGGCCATCGGCCTGGTTGCCGCGATCCCGGCGGTCATTGCCTATAACCGCTTCAGCAATGCCGTGAACCGCTTCGAAGCCGGCCTTTTCCGCTTTGCCGACCGGTTCCACGCCACGCTCAGCCGCGAACTGGAACAATAGGCCATGGCCATGAACCTGGGCCAGAGCAGCGGAAGCGGAGGCCGGGGGCGCAGGCGGCGTTCGCGCAGTGCGCCGATGGCCGAAATCAACGTGACGCCGTTGGTTGACGTGATGCTGGTGCTGCTGATCATTTTCATGGTCACTGCGCCGATGCTGACCGCCGGCGTGCCGATCGACCTGCCCGACAGCAAGGCCGAGGCGTTGCAGGAAAAGAAGAACGAGATCACGATCAGCATGGATGGCCAGGGCCGTCTGTTCCTTGACGATCAGGAACTGGCCCCGGGCGAACTGGCCGACCGGCTGGCGGCGGTGCAACGCCCGGACGGCAAGGCGCCGCTGGTCACTTTGCGTGCCGACAAGACGCTCGATTATGGCCGGGTCATGGCAGTGATGGGCGAACTGAACGCCGCCGGCTTCAAGCAGATCTCGCTCGTCAGCAATGGTACGGCGGGGGGTGCCGCAGGGGATATGGAGACCGGTGATGGCGCTGCCGCTGCTGCGCCGGTCGCAGAAAGCCGGCCCTGAATTTTTATGGCCACGCGCGTTCCCCTGGATAACGTCGGTTCCGGTTTCCGCCGGGAAGAGGCGCTGGCACTGGGCGTGGCGGTGGCGGCCCATGCAGCCCTGATTGCCGCGCTGACGCTTTCGCCGCCGGGCAAATCGCTCAGGCCGCAGCCCGAACGCATGGTGGTGACCATCGCCGATGAGGTGGCCGATAGTGCTACCTCTCCCGATCCCAACGCCCAGGCTGCGCCCGATATCGCGCCGGACCTGGGCGAACGGCAGGCCGCCGCGGCACCCGAAGCGGCACCGCCCGCCCAGCCCCAGCTAACTACGCCCCAGCTAACTCCATCGGCGCCCCGACGCGAGGCACGCCCCGAACCGCGCCCGGCGCCGCGTCCCGCAGCACGGCCCGCGCCGGCCCGGCCCGAACCGGCCCGCACCGCCCCGGCAAAGCCCGCGCCGGACAAGCCGTCGCCGCCGGCCCCGCGTCAGGCCGATCGGGCGCCCGGCCGCGCCACGGCCGCCCCCACGCCACCACGCAAGGCGCCGCAGGGTGGCAGCCGGATCGGCAGCGATTTCCTGGCCGGCGTGCCCGGCAGTGCGAACCCCGGCACATCGCGCACCTCGCCGGCGCAGGCTGCCGGGCCTGAGGTGCGGGCATCGCTGGGCATGGCCTTGTCGCGCCAGATCAAGCCGCACTGGATCGGCCCCTCGGGAGTCGAGATCGAAAAACTGGTGACCGTCGTGGCGTGGAACCTCAATCCCGATGGTTCGTTGGCCGCACGGCCGGTGGTGATTTCGCAAAGCGGGATCACCGATGCCAACCGCGCCCAGGCCCGCCGGCACGCTGAACTGGCAATCCGGGCGGTGGAACTGGCGGCCCCGTTCGACCTGCCACCGCAATTCTATAACAGCTGGAAGCGCGTTTCCGCGTTTCGGTTTGACTGGAAACTGTCGCAATGATGCGTATTCGCGCCGCATTTCTTGGCTTTTTCGCTTTGGTTCCGGCCGCCGTCCCTGCTCTGGCGCAGCAGCAGACGCTGCCCGCTTCCAGCGCGCCGCAAGCGGCCGCAACGCCCGCGCCCGATGACGACGGGCTGACCGGGTCGGTGACCGGGGAAGGCGCCTGGCAGGACCTTGGCGTGGCGATACCCGCTTTTCCCACCGACAACGCGGTTTCGACCGCGGCCGAGGGCGGCAACACCGTCGATCTTGGCAAGAACCTGGCGCGGGTCGTCTATAACGATCTGCGGAACAACGGCTTGTTCAAACCGACCGGGCCGGATGCCTTGCCCGGTATTGCCTATCAGGAAGTGCCGGCGCCCAATTTCGGCAACTGGCGCGCGCGTTCGGCCGAAATGCTGGTGCAGGGCTTCGTCCGTGCCGCGCCGGACGGGCGGCTGACGGTGGGTTGCTATCTTTATGACGTGGCGCTGGGCAGCGAACTGGCGCGCCAAGGCTATGTCGTGCCGCCGGCCGACTGGCGCCGCGCCGCTCACAAGTGCGCCGATATGGTCTATGCGCGCCTTTCGGGCGAAAGCCCGTTCTTCGACAGCAAGATCGCCTATATCGCCGAAACCGGCCCCAAGGATCGTCGGCGCAAGCAACTGGCGATCATGGATTCCGATGGCGCCAACCACCGCTTCATCACCAATGGCCAGGCCACCGCGCTGACGCCGCGCTATTCCCCCGATTACAAGCGGATCGTCTATCTTTCCTATCTCAACGGCAATCCCCGCATTTATGTCTATGACATCGGCACGGGTACGCAGCGCCTCGTCCTGCAAAGCCGCAACCCTACCTTTGCACCGCGCTGGTCGCCCGACGGCAAATCCCTGCTGTTCTCGATGGCGGTCGGCGGCAATACCGATATCTATCGTATTCCGGCAGCGGGGGGCGAGCCGGTACGACTGACCAATGCGCCCGGGATCAACGTGGGTGGATCTTACAGCCCGGATGGCAAGCGCATCGTGTTCGAAAGCGATCGCTCGGGCAGCCAGCAGATCTATGTCATGAATGCCGACGGCACCGACCAGAAGCGCATCAGCTTTTTCGGTGGCCGCGCCGCGACTCCGGAATGGAGCCCGCGCGGCGACCAGATCGCGTTCACCTGCATCTGCGGCAACTTGCGGGTGGCGGTGATGAACCCGAGCGGCGGCGACATGCGGTTTCTGACCGATAGCTGGCAGGACGAAGCGCCGACCTGGGCGCCCAACGGCCGTATCGTTCAGTTCTTCCGCACTCAGAAGAATACGGGTCGCACGTCGATCTGGCAGGTCGATCTGACGGGCCGTAACGAACGTAAGCTCAATACCCCGGTGGACGCATCCGATCCGGCATGGGGGCCGGTGCTGCCTTGATGCTTTTCCTATCGCACTGCGGTGCAAAAAAATTGGCGCTTTATGCCCTGCAATGCAATATCCTGAAACGGGATTGGAGGAGACTATCATGAATCGCATGTTTCTTGCAGTGACCATGCTGGCGGGCAGCCTGTCGCTGGCGGCTTGTTCTTCGAACTCCGCCAAGAACCGCACCGCGGCTGAACTGCCGCCGCCGCCCGCCTCGACGACCACGACGACCACGCCCCCTCCGGCGGCCACGCCGGCCGGCCCGGCGCCCGGCAGCCAAGCCGATTTCGTCGCCTCGGTTCAGGCCGATACGATCCATTTCGACACCGACCGTTACAACGTCGACGCGCAAAGCCAGGCCATTCTGCAGAGCCAGGCCCAGTGGCTGGCACGCTATCCCGGCAAGCTGGTGACGATCGAAGGGCACTGCGACGAACGCGGTACCCGCGATTACAACATTGCGCTGGGCGAGCGCCGCGCCAATGCGGCCAAGGCCTATCTGGTCAGCCTCGGTGTCGATACCGGTCGCATCACGACCGTCAGCTATGGCAAGGAGCGCCCGATCGCGACGGGGTCCGACGAATCCAGCTGGGCACAGAACCGCCGGGCAGTGACCGTGACGGTGCAATAAGCGATTGCTTGCGTCGGGACATGCCCGGCGGTTAAGAGCAATTTCGGATCAGGGGGCGCCTTGTGCGGCATTGCCGCGCAAGGCGCCCCGTCCGCATCAGAAGCGAATGGCAGCTCGATGGCAAGACAAGGGCGATCCACCGACTGGGGTTTTCCCCGCTGGCGTGGCTATGGCAGCGCGCGCGAGACGGTGAACGTGCGCCTGTGCGATCGAGTGGGGTGCACCGAACCAGGCAATTGCCCCGCACCCAAATCGCCCAACAGCCCTGATCGATGGTATTTCTGCGAAAGGCACGCAGCCGAATACAATGCCGGCTGGGACTATTTCGCCGGGCTCGACAAGGAAGAAGCGCAGGCCCGCGAGCATGCCGAACGGCGCACCAGCGCAGGCTATCGCGAGGCATCGTGGCAAGCCTGGGGCGGGCCGGGCGACGGCAGCCGCAGCCGCGACGAGCTGCGCGCGCTCGATGTCCTTGGCCTCGATCCCGATGCGACCTTCGACGACGTGCGCAAAGCCTGGCGAACCCGCGCCAAGGAAGTCCATCCCGATGTCCGGCCGGGCGACGAAGCGGCGGCGGCAATGTTTCAGACGCTGCAACTGGCCTATGACGTGCTGCGCGCGGCCGAGGAACGCCGCACCTGGAAGGGTTAGCCTCGGCGAGGCCCGGCCCCTGCGTCTCGGCGTCTCGGCGTCTCGGCGTCTCGCGAACGGGGGCAAAGATGGGACAGGCTGCACGGGGCGCGGTTGACAGGGCAAGCCCCTGCCCACGATGGTGGCCGGCGCAGGGGCCGTTATCGGGGCAGGAAACCATATGGGGTTGCCATGAAAAGGATTTTAATAGGCAAAAGGCTTCTGACGGGCTTCACCGTTGCCGCGGGCCTGCTGGCCTGCCCAGCGCTGGCTCAGGCCAAGGGGCTGGGCGTGGAAGCGACGGGCGGCAAGGCGGATGGCCAATGGGGCTTCGAACTGGGCGGCAGCTATAGCATGGGGTTCGGGCCGGTTACCGTGCGGCCGGTCGTGGGTGCATTCATTCCCACCAGCGATGGGGCCGACACCTCGCTCTATGCCAAGGGAGAGGCGACGTTCACCATTCCCGCCATTGCCGAACTGGGTTTGGGCGCACGCCTGGCCCATGAAAAAGTCCGTGCCTACGGCATTGCCGCGTTTCCCTTGATGCCCGCACTCAAGCTGACGCTGCAGGGCGGCGAACACTATGGCGCGGCGGGCGTCAGGTTCTCATTCTGACAGCGCGCCGGTGCGGCCCGGGCCGGGTTCGAATATCGACCAGCCGGTGTGCTGCACCAGCCGCTCCAGCGCCAGAGTGCCGGCCAGCGAATTGCCCCGCGCGTTGAGGCCGGGCGACCACACGGCAATGCTGGCCACCCCCGGCGCGATTGCCAGGATCCCGCCGCCTACGCCGGATTTGCCCGGCAGGCCGGTGCGGAAGGCGAATTCGCCAGACCCGTCATAATGCCCGCACATCAGCATGAGGGCATTGATCCGGCGCGCCCGCTGCGGGGAGATCACGCTATGCCCGGTATCGGGATTGCGTCCGCTTGCCATCAGAAAGCGGCCTGCCATGGCCAGCTGGCGGCAGTTCATCGCCAGGGCGCATTGGTGGAAATAGAGGCCGAGCACCTTGTCCACCGGATGATGCACGTTGCCGAAAGCACGCATGTAATTGGCCAGCGCCATGTTGCGATAGCCGGTTTCCTGTTCCCCGCGCGCCACGTCCTCGTCGATCAGGATGCGCTCGTCGCCCGCCAGCCCGCGGACGAAGCGCAGCAGTTCGCCGATCGCCTCGCGCGGTTCGTAACGGCCCAGCAGAATGTCGCACACCACGATGGCGCCGGCGTTGATGAAGGGATTGCGCGGAATGCCGTGCTCGCTTTCCAACTGGACGATGGAATTGAACGCACTGCCCGATGGCTCGCGCCCGACCCGCCGCCACAGCGCATCGCCCACCGCGCCCAGGGCCATGGTCAGGGCGAACACCTTGGAGATGCTCTGGATCGAAAAGCTTTCTTCCGCGTCGCCAGCCAGATGGCAGGTGCCATCGGCCATCACTACCGCCATGCCGAAGCGATCGGGCGAAATGGCGGCCAGCGCGGGAATGTAATCGGCCACTATCCCCTTTTCGGGCAGGGCGTGCATTTCGGCGGCAATATCGCATACGATGGCGCCAAGATCAGCCATGGCATCCTCCTCATCGCGTCTCGTTCCACATCACACCGGTCGAGGGCAAGTGCGGGATAGCCAGCCGGGGCCTTTACCGTTTAGGAGGCTGCGCCATGGACCCGATCACCGTTGCCGCCCTCTACCAGTTCGCGCGTTTCGCCGATCCGGGCGCCCTGCGGGCGCCGCTGGAGGATCTGTGCCGGGCACAACGGATCAACGGCACGCTGCTGCTGGCCGGAGAGGGGATCAACGGCACGATCGCGGGAACCGCACCGGGGGTTGCCGCTGTCCTGGCGCATGTGCGCGCACTACCGCATTGCGCAGATCTCGACGTCAAGTACTCCACTGCCGCGGCCATGCCCTTTGGCCGCCTGAAAGTACGCGTGAAGCGCGAGATCGTGACCATGGGCGTAGACGGCATCGATCCGCGGGCGGGCGTTGGCACCTATGTCGATCCGCAGGACTGGAATGCATTGATCAGCGATCCCGAGACGCTCGTGATCGACACGCGCAATGCCTACGAAGTGGCGGTTGGCACGTTTGCCGGGGCGATCGATCCGGGCACGCGGAGCTTCCGCGAATTTCCCGCATGGTTTCGCCGGGAACGCGCGCGCCTGTTCGATGAAGGCCGCGCCCGCAAGGTGGCAATGTTCTGCACCGGCGGCATCCGCTGCGAAAAATCCACGGCCTTTCTCAAAAGCGAAGGCGTGAGCGAAGTCTATCACCTCAAAGGCGGCATTCTCAATTACCTTGAAAAGGTGCCGCCGCAGCAAAGCCTGTGGCAGGGCGAATGCTTCGTATTCGACGAACGGGTGGCCGTCGGCCCGGGCCTGTCCCCTGGCAGCCACGTGCTGTGCGGCCCGTGCGGACGCCCGGTCGACGCCGCCAGCCAGCGCTCGCCCCGCTATCGGCCGGGGATTTCGTGCCCGGCCTGCGATACGATGGGCGATTGAAAACGGTGATTGGTCGGGGAGACAGGATTCGAACCTGCGACCCTCTGCTCCCAAAGCAGATGCGCTACCAGGCTGCGCTACTCCCCGACACGGCGATGCCTTAGGTAGGCGGCCGTGATCGCGCAAGCGTGAAGTGCGTCTTCAGGCGGCGGCGCTGAAGCGGGTGGCGTAGCGCTGGCTGATCTGCTCCACCGGCAGGACCACGCAGACGTCGACCGTGTTGAACGCGCTGTCGATGAACGCACCATCGCCAAAGCGCGCGCCGCAGCGCAGATAGCCCTTGATCAGCGGCGGCAGGGCCAGCATCGCGCGGCGCTCGTCATAGCTGCCGCGTGGCAGACGCTCCAGCGCCACGCCCTGGCGTACCATGGGCCGTTGCGCGGCGGGTGCCAGGCAGGTGTGCGCCAGAAGCGACAGCGCCGGCGCGTGGGCATCGGGATCGACGCCGGAAAACGAGGCGCAGCCGAACATCAGGCCGATCTCGTATGCCGCGATATAGTCGGCAATGCCCCGCCACAGCAGGGAAATCGTGGCGCTGGTGCGAAACGCGGGCAGCACGCAGGAACGGCCCAGTTCCAGCAATTCGCCCCTGACGCGCCCTGCGCCGTCGAGCAGCGGCGCCAGGTCGAATTCGCCGGCGCTGTAGAACCCGTCGGCGGCGCGCGCCACGCTTTCGCGCAGCAGGCGATAAGTGCCGACGACCTGGCCATCGGGCACCAGCGTGCCCGGCTGGTCCTCGTCGATTACCAGCAGGTGATCGCACAACGCATCATAGGGATCGGCATCGAGTTCGTTCAGAAGGCTTTGCGCCTGCGCGCCCATTTCGTCGAAGAAGACCTGCCAGCGCAATCTTTGCACCGCGGCCAGATCGGCCTTGTCGCGCGCCAGGCGCACGGCCAGGCGGCGCGGCCGCTTTTCGATCCCGATCACATCACCCATTCGCGCCCTCCATCCGGACCGGCATAGCGCGGGGGCATGACGCCAATCTTGCAGAACGATGATGATCGTGCGTCAATTGCCACACGCATGTCGCACGGCTGTCGCAATCGTGACGAGGACGGCGGAATGAGAGCGGAGAGTCAGGACGGGGTGATGGTGGGCCCGGCAGGATTCGAACCCGCGACCTAGCCGTTATGAGCGGCCAGCTCTAACCACTGAGCTACAGGCCCCCGTTGCTTTTCCTGCCGTTAAACGGCCGCCGCCCGGTTTGCAAGAAAGTGGTTCATATCTGCGCGGCCTGCATGATCTGGGTTACGCTGGCCGGTTTGACGCCACGGCCGGCGAGATGAGCGAAGACCTCGCGCCACCAATCGTGAAACCGGTCAAGCGCGTCTGCATCGCGAACGTAGGGCGTGTGGCCGGGACGCAGCGACGGGCTGTGAAACGAAAACACCAGAACCGGCAGGCCATCGGCGAGGGCCAGATCGATGCCCCGGATCGCCTCGGCCACCGTGACCCCTTCGGGGGTAAGCGGCACCCGGTTCATCAGCCCGGCGCGCGCCATGGCCCCGCGCAGGCGCGGCCAGCGCCACATGCGCGGGAACAGCCAGGGCCCCCGGCGCCGCAATGCACCGGAAAACACCGTGGTCAGCGGCAGTTCCATCAGCCCGCCCTGGCGATCGATCCACCAGGGGTGGCACGGCAGCCCGCTAAAATCGGGGCCGCCCTGGCCGGAATAATCAAAGTGGGGCCGCACCGAGGTATCGATCGCGATGCCCGATTCGGCCATGATCCGTGCCGACGCCGGCCCTATGCCGTAACGCCCGGCGCGATAGATGCGCGGGGCATCGCCAAACATTGCGGCGATCGTGTCCCGCAGCTTGACCAGCTTGGCCCGTTCCAGCCCGGGCGGCAGATTGCCGGCAAAGCTGTTCAATTCACCAAGGTCCTCCTTGTGCGGCGGGTTGACCCACGGGTGCAACTGTATACCGATCTCGGCACGGCCGGCGCGCACCGCATCGCCCAGGGCATCGGCCACGGCCGGATCGCAGGCCACGGGATAATCGATCAGATAGACCGGCGTGACGCCGAAACTTTCGCAGAACTGCTGGAACTTGGCCAGCCGCGGCACATGGCCGAGACCATGGCCCGTGCGTTCGAACGGCTTGGCCCAGTCGAACTCCTCTTCGGTATCGACGGTGACGACAAAGCGCTGCCCGAACGTCGCCGCAAAGCGCACGCGCGCTTCTGACGGGGGCATGGCGGTAATGCGCGGCTGTGCCGCAATGCCCTCTTCGCCGTCGATAGCGCGGGATGGCACGCGTTCAACCCGCTCGGGCCGGGGCGGCGCTTTGGCCTGAAAGATCATCGGCCGCGGCGGCCGCG
This sequence comes from Novosphingobium sp. DS6-6, assembly GCF_057784975.1. NCBI lineage: Bacteria > Pseudomonadati > Pseudomonadota > Alphaproteobacteria > Sphingomonadales > Sphingomonadaceae > Novosphingobium > Novosphingobium sp. DS6-6. The sequence goes on from NZ_JBYNTS010000014.1 coordinate 51,735, forward strand.
GGCAGAAACGCCAGCAGACGGGGGCCGTCACGGTCCAGTGCGCCGCCCATGGCGCGCAGCTCGGCCGCTGCCAGGCGCAGGGCAAAGCCGTTGCCCATCATGCCGCCCGGGCTCGTCGCACCCCCCTGCGCCCGGGCACCCTCGGCGGCGAACAGAGCCGCATCCTCGCGCATGGCAAGCGCGGCCGGCAAAGGCAGGGCAAGACGCACCAGTGCCCCGGGCGGCGCGGCCGGTTCCAGCGCGATCGCCAGCCGTTCGCCCGGCGCCGCCGTGCTGGCGATCACCGCCAGCAGCCGCCAGAGCGCATGTTCGAGTTCGGCCGCCGGGGCCGCGACAAGCAGAGGCAGGGCGGTGGCCTGCCAGCGCAGCCGCACCTCGCGCGGGCCGATCACCGGATCGAGCTGGGCTACCAGCCGGCCAAGCAGCGCGCCAAGATCGACGACATCGGCAGCCGCGAAGGCGCTCAAAGGCATTTCGGCAGTGCCCGTTTCCAGCCGTGCCAGTCGCTCAAGATCTTCAAAGCCCGCCAGCATGCGGGCGGCATCGGCGGCAATGCTGGCCGCCAGGCTGCGATACTGGTGTGGCGTGGCGCCGAACACCTGCTGCTGGATCATTTCGGCAAAGCCCTGGATCGCATTGATCGGCGTGCGCAGTTCATGCAGCGTCTGGCGCAGACGATCGGCGCCGTGGCTCTCGGCCGTGGCAGCCGCCGGTGCATTGTCCAGCGTATCGGCCGGCCGGCGCAGCCGCGCGCGATAGCCGACAAAGGCCCCGCCGGGGCGGGAGAACACCGGCACGCCATCGATCTGCCAGGCGCCGGCCACGGCGGCCGCGCCCTCGATCTGCAACAGCCCGGCCGTGATCGGCATCCGTGCGGCAAAGGCGCGGATCGTGCGTGCATCGGCCCGGGCGGGTGCATGGGGCTGGCCGGTGAACGCGCGGTGCCCCACCAGCATGGGCGCCCAATCGGCATCGGCGGCGACCAGGGTTCCTGCCACGTCGATCGCGATGTCGATAGCCAGGGGGCGCGGCACATCGCACATCGGTTCATCGGCAAATGGCAGGCGGGGGTGCGGATCGGCCATCGCGCCGGCGGGCTGGGGCGGCACCATGCCACCCGGGCGTGCCTCACGGTCGCGCCGGAACGCCTCGATCCGCCGCACGATCGCCCCGATGCCTTCGACCCCGGTGGCATGGGCGGCGGGGGGGCTCTCAAGTCCTGATGCCGGCGGCGGTGCAACCTTTTGGGCATCTGCCGGCACGGGCAGCGGCGCAGCGGTCATCGCCGGGGCTACCCGGGCCGTTTCCACCGGGGCTGATTCCACCGGGGCTGATAAGGCGAAGTCCTCGATCCCCAGCTGCGCCAGCAATGCCGCGACGGCAGGCCCCAGATCGCCGCGATGGCGCAGGAAACCGCGCGCCTGGATCGGCAGGCGGGGAACGAGATCGAGCCAGTCCCGCTCGCTGAGCCGGGCGGCACGGATTGCGGCAAGCGCGAGGCGCGGTGCCTCCCCGGCAAAGTGGGCGACCAGGCGGGGGTGGACAAGCGGGGTGCTGGCCAGCAGCGCGGCAGCGCTCTCTTGCCCGCCGGGTTCGGCCGCGATGGCCCGGAACAGCGCATCGAGCCGCGCCAGGCCCTTGTCATGACGGCTGGTCCATTGTCCCGTCGTCCCATGGCCCAGCAGATCGGCCAGCTGGCGGAATTGCACGCGCATGGCCGCCGGTCCCGCCGCGCGCGTGCGCAGCACCGTTTCCAGGCGATCATCGACGACTCTGGCATCGACGATCCTGGCCGAAGGCGCGGCCGTGCGGACCCCGCTCACTGGCGATCCGGCACCGTAAGGCGCGGCGGCGGCGGGCGTATGGCGCCGGGGCGGGGCAGGGGGATCACGATCGGCAGGCATGGCTTAGGCGCCTGAACATCCTTGTGCACGGTCTGCTGCCATGGGCCATAGCCAGGCCGGAGGCAAGCAGGTTACGGACTGTGAGCAAGCGCATCGCCTGCCTATATACCTCGGGCTTTTAAGAAAGTGTGGCCACGATCGCCAGCCGCGTTCAGCATGGCGTCATCTGCACGATCAAAAATGGCCTGTGAGGATCATGCGTTGCATTGCAGGTCCATTGCGGTATGAGCTAATAAAATTAGCCTCACTACCAACGGTAGCGCACAATCTTGCGGATCGAGCGGCAAACGAATACGACATGGCAACACTTGATGGGATTGACCGGCGCCTGCTCGCCGAACTTCAGGACGAGGGCCGCGTGACCAACGTGGAATTGGCCCAGCGCGTGGGATTGACCGCGCCGCCATGCCTGCGCCGCGTGCGTGCCTTGGAAGACGCCGGCGTGATCCGCGGGTATCATGCCGATCTCGATCCGGCCAAGCTCGGCTTTTCCATCACGGTATTCGCTCTGGTCAGCCTGAAAAGCCAGGCGGAAGAATCGCTGCGCCAGTTCGAGGAACACATGCGCACGCTGCCCGACGTGCGCGAGTGCCATATGCTGAATGGCGAGATCGATTTCATTCTCAAGATCGTCAGCCGCGATCTGCAAAGTTTCCAGGAATTCCTGACCAGCAAGCTCACTCCGGCACCCAATGTTGCCAGCGTGAAGACGTCGCTGACCATCCGCACCGCCAAGCAGGTGCCCGGGGTGCCGCTGGCCGATTAAGGCCTGCGGCCCCGCCGACAGGCCCGGTGCACCCTCCGCGGCGCTCATCTCAGTGGTGCTGCCGGTGCCCGTCGTTGCGGTGCCGGGCAGATCGACCGGCGTGCGCTCCCTAATTCTGCAATCTTGCGCGCCGTTCGAGGAGGAAGGCGCGCAGGGGCGGGTCTTCGGCAAGGGCGGCGGCGCGCAGATAGGCCTCCGCCGCCTCGGGGCCGCGCCCGCTCTGTGCTAGAGCATAATCCGACCTGATAGAGTCGTTTGCGATTCCCTTGGCGCTGAAAATCTGATTCATCCTGTTTGCTGGATAGGAGGCCAGCAGGCATGGTGAGACCGATATCCGAGGATTTG
>NZ_JBYNTS010000015.1:0-52876 GCF_057784975.1 Novosphingobium sp. DS6-6
CCCCGAACTCTGGGATGCCATTCGCGATGCGCTGCCACGCTTCACACCCCACGAATGCACAAATTACTTTATCGCAGCAGGTTATGAGCCAGAGTGATCGGAATCTGCTCTAGATCAGGCCGCTTGCTGTGGCCTGAAGTTCGCCACGGGCCGTTATGCAGTTCGAAGAGCGTGGTGCACATCGGTTCAGAGAGCTTTGATGCTCGAGCCCCGGGACTGTTTCGACGTCCTGAACATTGAAGTCCTTGCCGCATACCTGTCAGTCGATCTCCTTGCCGGGGCTGATAGCCCATAAGCGCTTTCCGCGCTGCCTGCGATCGAAAGCGAGCGGTCACGCCATCCGGTAATTCTCCTCCGTATCATCATCGCCCAGATCATGCGTGCCATCTTGTTGGCTATCATAGCGCTATGGCGTAAACGTAGTGATCATCTTCATCGGTAATGGCCCGCCAGTTTTTTCCAAAATATTCCAAACTTATCATTGATTTGCCAGATCAGGCGTATTTCTGCCCGCGTTGATATGCTGTCAACTTCGGTCAGCTGGGAACACTTATGAAGTCAATTCCCCTGGCGGTGACGCGCGCACTTTATTGAAGCCGCGCTGATTTCTTTTCCTCGCAGTAGCATCTTGGGCCGAAACGGTGATCCGCTTGCCTGCTGTCTTAGGCGCTTGAAGTCGCACCTGGGGCCGCTTTCTTGTGCATCTCTCTTGCGCTATCGGCGCAACCGCACCTCCCGGGCTGGTCGGCAACCGCGATGGTGTCTATAGATAGTCGGCATGACGCTTAAAGATCATGGGGCGGATATCCTTCCCGTCGCACGGCGACAGGGCATGTGGCTGGCTGCCCCGGCCGATGCGGCCGGACATCCACCCCTTTGCAGGACGATGTGATGGTGCCCGGTCAATCTTCCGATCCTGGAAGCCTGGAAGCGGTGAACGCCGCCTTGCTGGGCGCCAAAAGCTTCAGCGAGATCAGAAGCGGGGCGCTGGAAATCTTTGCCAGCGCCCTCGATATCGACGGTTGCGTGATGTTCATATCCGACGTGCGGCACAACCGGTTGCGGCAGATCTATCATTACGCCAGCAACCCCGTCCCGAAAAACAGCGTCGAATCCCTGATCAACTATGTGGACCAGGATATTGCGCTGCTGGCACTTATGGAGAAGGTCAGGGCGCAGCGGTACGGCGTGATCCGCATGCAGGATCTGCCCGATGCGGAAACGTTCAGGCAGACACAGGTTTTCGATAAAGTCTATCGTCAGAATGGCATGGCCGAATGCCTGATCGGCGCGGTCGCGCCACTGGATGCGACGCTGGTCATGGTCAATCTCTATCGCAGCGAGGAGGGGCGCGTCTTTTCTGTCGACGACGCCCAGAAGGCGCGGTGCGTGATGCCTGCGATCGGTTCGGCGATCCGGGGCATCATCCTGCAGCACAGCCTTATCGGCAAGCTGCATCGCACCGCGATCCTGTCCGACCTGACGATGGAAGTCCCCGAAATCGAACCGTTCGTTCCGCAGCTCATTTCCGTCAAAGACGGCCAGGGCCAGCAGGCGGAATCCATCATCGGCCGGCAATATGCGCTGGACGAGGAACTCAACGTGATTGCCGAGCGCCTGGTTACCATGACCCCGCGCGAAAGGCAGATCGCGGAAATGGTGAGCAAGGGTCTGACCAACGTCCAGATCGCCGCCGAAGCGCGGATCAGCCAGCGCACGGTGGAAAATCACGTGGCGGCCGTTCTGCGGAAACTGGGACTGAACAACAGAACCGAACTGTCCTATGTGATCAGCAGCGGCGTTGCCTGACATGCGCATGCGGACGGCGGCGACCACCGCCCGCTGATTTCCGCCGACCCCTTGATTGCTGCGAAGCCTGCTTCGGATGCAGCCGACAGATTGCCAATGGATCGCTCTTTCGGGCCTGAGTAGTTGTACCCATTTTCCATCCGGCCGCTGCAGGTAAAGTTGAACCACGATCTAGCGGCGGTTCTATCGCACTTGTGCTGCGCGGTATTGGCCGGGCAGCCACGACGATTGAATAGATATCGTCCGCGCAATTGAAATGAAAAAAGATCATCGCATTACGCTTCAGAGGATATGAAAGATGGCAACCCAGCCCAAGGACGCTGAACCCGTTCTCTTCGAAATGCCCACTATGCCGACGCAGGTACTTGCCTATCCGGAAATCGATAGGGAAATCCGCATCGTTCCGGGAAGCGAAGATAGCCACATCGCCTTGGCCAAAGTGAAAGCCATGGTTCCCGAACTGCGCAGCCGCGCGCGGGAAATCGAAGCATTGGAGCGCCTGCCCGATGACGTTCTCGAAAAGATGGCCGATGCGCATTGCTGGGTCCTTGGTGCGCCCGAGGAACTCGGCATCGGCGGGGGCAAGGTCGATTATCCTTTCCAATGGCGGATCATGGAGGAGCTGGGCCGCGGCTGTCCGTCGGCCGGGTGGTGCGTTCTCACCAGCCTGGCGGCAGCGACCCTGTCCAACAAGCTGACGCTGGAAGGCGCCAAGATGCTGTGGCAGTCTCCGTCGACCCAGATTGGCGGCACGCCATCGATGGGCGGCAAGGCGATCCGCGTCGATGGTGGCTACCAGATGCTTGAGGGCGAATGGCAGTGGGCAACCAACAGCGGCCACTCGTCGCACTTCATGGGCGGCTTCCAGGTCGTTGATCATCCCGATGAAGAAATCATCCCGTTTCCGCCGCGACCGGGCCAGATGGTGACAAAGTTCCCCGATCTGCGCGTGGCCTATTTCCCGCGTGCCGACGGTGAAGTTGTCAAAGGCAGCTGGGATTCGATCGGGCTGCGCGCGTCGGGATCGGGCAAGTTCCGCGTGAAGGACAAGTTCGTGCCCGAAGCATTGACGATGTCCATGATGTCGCCCACCAACCTGACGATGAAAGGCCCCGCGGGGATCGGCGGTCACGCTGCGGTCCTGCTCGGTGCGGCACGCTGGGCGCTCGAGGATTTCTATGAACTGGCCGGCGCCAAGGACCCGGTCACGATGGGTGGCAGCAACGGCAAGCTGCGCAACCGGCCGACCGTGCAATCGAAGATCGCCGAGATGGAAGTGAAGCTCCGCTCGGCCAGGGCTCTGTTCTACAACGTGATCAACGATTGCTGGGCGCGCTGGCTGGAAGATCCATATAGCGTTACCAGCAGCGATCATCTGGTTTCCCAGATGATCAACGTGCACCTTGCAAGGGTTTCGACGGAAGTCGTCGAGGACATCTTCAAGCTTTCGGGAACAAGCGGCCTTTTCAAAGGAAACGCTCTCGAGCAATTGTACAGGGATGTGATGACGATGCAATCGCACATGTCCGTTCAGACCAAGAACTACGAAAGCTACGGCAAAGCCCTGGCGGGGCTTGAAACCGTCATCTGGGGCATCTTCTAATCCGGACTGCAGCCGATGCCAGAATTTAGATCATAATTCTGGCATTGGTATTTCCAAAATCACCGAAACGTAATCCGCTTAACAGCGGAATCGGCATAATTATAAATGAATTAAATGGGGAGGATTTATGAGCCGTTCTAGGTTGATGGTTGGCGCTGCCCTGTTGTTTGGTTCTATGTATTCCACGGCCCATGCGCAGGACGCCAGCGGCCAGGATGACAAGATCCAGGACATCATCGTCACTGCGCAAAAGCGCGTCGAGAGTCTTCAGCAGATCCCGATTTCGGTGACCGCTCTGACGGCGGAAACGCTCGAAGCGAAAGGTGTTCGCAATCTCAACGACGTGACTCAACTGGCCCCCAATTTCTACATTGAAACAGGCTCCAACCCGAACGAGACGCGGTTGTCCATGCGCGGCATTTCGTCAGTCACGACGATCATCGGCCAACCGGAATCCGTCGGCGTCTATGTTGATGGCGTCTATCAGAGCAACCGGATCATCTCCAACCTCAACCTGTTCGAACTGGAGAGGATCGAGGTGCTTCGTGGACCGCAGGGCACGATCTTCGGCCGGAATACGAGTGCCGGCGCCATTAATATCACCACCCACAAGCCGGGCAACAATCTGGAAGGCAGGGTTGAGGCCGAATACGGCAACTACAACACGAAGCGGCTTAGCGGCAGCGTCGGCGGTGCGTTGGTGACCGATACACTGTTCGCCCAGGTGTCGGGCGTTCTGTTCGATCGGGACGGATACCAGACCAACCTGTTCGACGGCAGCGATCAGGATAAATCGCGTTATGGCAGTGGCCGGGCCTACCTTGGTTATGCCCCCGCCGGTGGCGATTTCGATATTTCCTTGACGGGAACCTATTACACCAACGACGACAAGTCGAACGTGCAAAGCACAACGCCGCGCACGCGCACGGTCAATATCGACACGCCGGCCATCAACAAGCTGGAAAGCTACGATATCAATATGACCGGCAACTACCGTTTCGGATCGGTGGTCCTGACATCCATTACCGACTACCAGTCATTCGTGCAGGATCGGCAGAGCGACATCGACTTGACCGTGGTTTCCGTACCCCCTTCGGTCTCGACCAAGGATCTGTCGTCCTTCAGCGCCGACCGTCAAAAAGTATCCGCGTTCAGTCAGGAGTTGCGGCTTGCCTCTTCGGGCGTAGGTTCGTTAAAGTGGTTGATCGGCGCTTACTATTACCATGAAGATCTTGAGCAAAATACTAATATTTCTCTAGCATTCAGCTTCCCCCTACCTTATCCAACGCCGCCGAATACTTGTTCGGAAACAAGTGCAGGCTTCCAGATTTCGCCCAACCTGCAATTCCGGAATTGTTCTGGCAACTCTATCTACACCCAGACCAGCGACAGCTACGCTCTGTTTGGCGAGGGCACCTATGATCTGACCAGCAAACTGTCACTCACGCTCGGTTCGCGCTATACCTGGGACAGGAAGTCGATCGTTGCACAGCAAATCGGTTATATTCCGCTGCTGTTCAACAATTCGACTTTTCCCAATAGCGGGAGGTCGGGTCGCCTGACCAGCCGCGGTTCCATTCGCTACGAAATCACTTCTGGCAGCTCGATCTATGCAACGATCGCGCAAGGGTACAAGGAACTCGGCTTCAACAGCACGATCACGGCGCCGATTCCTTCGTTCAAGCCGGAAACGTCGGTCAATTACGAAACCGGATTCAAATCGCGGCTGTTCAACGATCACGTTCAGATCAATGGCGCGGCCTTCTATATCGATTATAGAAATCTCCAGGTCCAGGTGGAGGATCTGAGTTCCGGCATTCCGCAGCTTTATTTCAACAATGCCCCCAAGGCTCGCAGTTACGGTTTCGAACTCGAATCGATCGTGCGGCTCTCCAGATGGCTGACGGTCAACGCCAGCGCGGGCTATACAAACGCCAAGTTCCTCAAGTTCGATGGATGCGCCACGATCAGCGGCGTCGCGCGGAATTGCCCGGGCAAGAGAGTTCCCGGTGCGCCGGATTGGTCGACCGCGCTCGGTTTTCGCATCCTGACACCGGTGACTGACAGCTGGAATTTCACCGGCGGGTCGGACTGGTCCTACCGGGGAACCAGCTATTTCGACGTGTTGAACACGGCCCCCGCCCGTCGCGCGCCCTATTCTATCGTGAACGCCGATATCGGGGTCACACAGGTCGGGAAAGGTTTCAGCCTGACGTTCTCCGTCCGGAACGTGTTCAATACCAATTACTTCGTCGGTTACGCGGCGGCGCCTGGAACCTATGGCAGCACGACGGACTCGACCAACGTGCTCGGCGCGCCGCGAACCTACAGCTTGCGCGGATCGTACCGGTTCTGATGCCCCACCCCTTCCTTTCCAATGGAGATAGATGATGAGCAATATGGCAGCTATCGAAGCAATGTTCGCAAAGCTTGAAGCCAAAGACGTGGACGGCGCCGTTGCATATTTCGCCGACGACGCGGTGGTGGAAAGCCCGATGGGGCCGCAGCGCGGCAAGGCGCAGATCGCATCCGGCCTGAAAATGATGATGTCGATGCCCGCCAGCAGTGAAAAACCCACCCTTACCGAAGAAGGCGACAAGATTGTCGTGAAGGCCAAAAGCCCGATGGGGCCGATCAGCATGATCTATACGTTCACCGACGGCCTGATTTCGCACCAGTCGTTCAAGATGGGCGGTTAACCCCTGCGCGTTCCCAGGGACGGTCGATGACGGAGGACAATGTGGAACACCCGACATCAACGCCTGACATGGCGTCGCCGGCCTTTGTGCCGCCCTGGATGAAGCCGCGGCCAGAGCTTGACTGGCCGCGGGTTTCTGCCGGGCTGCTGCTGGTGCTTCTTGGCGTCGCCATGGTCATGCTGGCACCGTCACTGGGGATCGACTGGACCAATGCCCAGGCATTACAGGCGCGCCTGGCGGGGCAGGATGGCCTGCTCGTGGCCCTGGCAACCGGAACCTTCGCTTTTCTCGGCGGTGGCGATTTCGCCGTCATATGCAGGGCAACCTGGGGCAATCCCGCGCTGATGGCCGCGGTTTCGGTGGGCGTCACGCTGGCGGCGCTGATGCTGTTTGCCATTGGGCGGCTCTCAGCGGGGCCGTTGTGGGAACGCTACGGCCCCCGCATGGGGCCGCCCAAATTCGGTAAGGACGGCAAGCTTCCCGTTGTCTTCCGGGTTCTTATCAAGCTGCTGCCGCCACCGCCGATGGGCGGGCCGGGCAAGCCATCGCCGCTTGTCAAGCATGGCTTGCCGATAACCGCGCTCGTCCATCTGGCACCCCCTCCAGGGCCATGGTGGCTGCGGCTTGTCATCGATGTGGCGCTCGGCAATTCCGTGCTGCGAACGAGGACATTCGTTCTTGGCGCCCTCTCCGGCACGATGATCAACGCCCTGTTTCGAGGGTTGTTCGACATGACCGGATTCCAGCCGCCGCCTCCGCCCAGCGGATGGACGATGCTGGCCTTCATCGTCGCGCCGATGATCGTCATCCCGCTGGTCATGAAAATGGTCGCCACGCTCAAGGCGCGCAGGGCCGGCGCGTCATCGTCGCGATAAACGGACTGTTATCGGGAAGAGCGCAGCTTGGCCTATCTCGAAACGCTGCGCGATCCGCGCGCCGTGAAAGGCCACGGGATCGTGCGCCTGACGATCGATCAACTCCGTGTCGAGCGCAACTGGGTAAGCGCGCTGCTGGAAGCGGCGCGGAAATAGCCTTAAAACACTGGTCTGAAAGGCGATCACGCTTCCAACGGCAGGGAAATTGGCCATTTTCGGGCCGTGGCATGAAACGAATTGCCGCGCGCGGTATTGGGTGGGCATGCGTTCTGTGGCGGGCACTCTGGCGATCGGCGTTCTGGGCCTGGGCTGCGTCGCCTTTTTCGGGATGCGCTGGCTGCGTGATCATCCCCAGCACGACCCCTGGGCGCCTCTGGCCTTGTCCGATCCGCAGGGCTGGGCCACGGCGTCCAAGTTCGGCGATCTGCGCCGCGATCCCCAGGTCTGCCGCGCATTCCTGAAGCGCAGCGCGATTGCAGCCCCGCCGCTGGCGCCGACCGGTGCGGGCGATTGCCGGCGGGAGGATCGGCAGATCGTGGCCAGTCCCGCACAGGCCCAGGTCACTCTTGCCCCCCGCGGGGCGCAGGCGACATGCTCTGTCGATGCGGCGATGGCTTGGTGGCTGCGGCACGGCGTGCAGCCCGCCGCCAGGGGCATCTTCCGTTCGCCGGTCGTGCGGATCGAGCACCTCGGCACGGCGAACTGCCGGCGCATCGGGGGCAGTGCCCGCTGGAGCGAGCATGCCCGCGGCAACGCGATCGACATCGCCACTTTCGTGCTCGCCAACGGCCGGCGCATTGTCGTACTGCGTGACTGGCGTCGCGGCGGCGATGCCGCTGCGTTCCTGCATGTCGTGCGCGACAAGGCCTGCGTCGGCTTTGCCACTGTGCTCTCGCCCGATTTCAATGCCGCCCATGCCGATCACTTGCATTTCGATCAGGCGCGCCGGACGGGCGGATGGTCGACGTGCCGATAGCCTCGCGCTTCGGCGGGAAAGCGGCCGATCATGCTTCCGGTGAAGCGTTCGCGGCAAGAATGTCGCGCACCCGTTCGGCCAGGGCTGCGATGGAAAAGGGCTTGGTCATCACCTGCATGCAGGGCGTCATCTGTCCGGGCGCAAATACGGCCGCATCGGCATAGCCCGTAACGAACAGGATCTTGATGCCGGGCCGCAGGCGCAGCGCTTCCTCGGCGATGTCGCGCCCACTCATGCCGTTGGGCAGGCCGACATCGGTGACCAGAAGGTCGATCGTCGCGCCGCTGCGAAGAATCTCCATGCTCGAAGGCCCGTCGACGGCCTCGATGACGCGGTAATTGCAATCGTTCAGCGTCTCGGTGATCAGCGACCGCACCAGGTCTTCGTCGTCGACGACAAGGACCGTGCCGTTGCCCCCGTCGCGCAGTGCGTCCGGCCCCGATGCTTTCGCGGTCCGCACTTCCGGGGTGTCGTGCCGGCGAAGCAGCATGGTGACCGACGTTCCCTCCCCGACGCGGGAGGTGATCCTCACATGCCCGCCCGACTGCCTGGCGAAACCGAACACCATCGAAAGGCCAAGTCCGGTACCCAAGCCGATCGGCTTGGTCGTGAAGAACGGTTCGAACACGCGTTCGATGATTTCGGGCGGCATGCCCGTGCCGTTGTCGGTCACGCATAGGGCAAGGTAATCGCCGGCTGAAACGTTCCACTCTGCCGCGACGGCGGCGTCGAGATGGACATTCCTGCCGTCGATGACGATTTCGCCGCCGCCCGGCATGGCATCACGCGCATTGATGCACAGGTTGAGAAGCGCGTTTTCGAGCTGGTTGCGGTCAACCAGCGTGGGCCAGATATCGTCGGGAAAGCGGGTGGCGATCTCGATGCTCGGCCCGACGGTGCGACAGACCAGGTCCTTCATCTCGGCCACCAGGCGCGCCACGTCGGTCGCTTCGGGCGCAAGGGTCTGCCGGCGGGAAAAGGCCAGAAGGCGATGAGTGAGGGCGGCGGCGCGCTCCACGGCGCTTTGCGCTTCCTGCAGGTAACGCTCCAGATCGGCAGACCGGCCCTGCGCGATCCGCCGCTGCATCAATTGTACGCAGCCGGAAATGCCTGCCAACAGATTGTTGAAATCATGCGCCAATCCGCCTGTCAACTGGCCCACGGCTTCCATCTTCTGGCTTTGCCGGAGCGCTTCTTCCGCCGCCGCCAAGGCTTCTGCCTGCTCCTTCTCGGCCGTGATATTGCGCCCGATGGCAAAGATTTCGTTGGCAGCGGGGGCGGCGACCCACTGGATCCAGCGATAACTGCCGTCCTTGTGGCGGAAGCGATAGGCAAAGCCCGGCAAAATGCCCTGCTGCACGGTCGCCAGCGCCGCCTGGGTTTCGGCCATATCGTCGGGATGAGTGAAATCGGTGGCAAAGCGGCCGATCACGTCTTCGGGTCGGTAACCCAGCGTGGCGAGCCAGGCGGGATTGATGCGGCGGTAATAGCCATCGAGCGACAGCACGACCATCAGATCGGGTGAGATGTTCCACATGCCGTCGCGTTCTGCGGTGCGCTCCTCCACCAGCTGTTCAAGCTCGGTATTGAGCTTGCGCAGTTCCTGTTCGGCGGCCCGCCGCTCCGTTATGTCGTTGAACAGGATAGCGACCCGCTGTTCATGCGGCTCTCCGGCGCGGAAAGCATACACGTCGAAATAGCGTCCCAGCGGTTCGGCATAGCGTTCAAAGCGGACCGGCTGCCCGGTCAGCGCGACGGCGCCATAGATTTCGAACCATTGTTGTTCGAGGCCGGGCGAAACATCGCTGATCCATCGGCCGGCCGCGCCGTGGAGCCCGGTTTGCCGTTCGAAAGCCGGGTTGATTTCGACCATGCGATAATCGACCGGCCGCTTGTGATCGTCGAACCGGAGTTCGATGATGCAGAAGCCGGCGTCGATCGCCTCGAACAGCGTACGATAGCGTGTTTCGCTTTCGCGCAGGGCCGCTTCGACATTCTTGCGGTCGTGGATGTCGACCGACGTGCCATACCATCTGCGGATATGCCCCGTCTGCGGATCGCGATCGGGCTCGCCCCGCACAAGGAACCAGCGGTATTGCCCATCGGCGCCGCGGAGCCGATGCTCGAACGCCAATGTGCCATGCGTTTCTTCCGCCGCCGAAAAAGCAGCCAGCGTGTCGGCCGCGTCATCCGGGTGGACATGACGCCTGACAACCTCGCGCATGGAAATCGGGCCGGCATTCGTGCCGGTATAATCGTACCACTGCTGGCTCAGAAACTCCGTCTGCCCATCGCCCCCCACCACCCATACCAGCGCGGGCACGGCATTGGCCATCAGGCGAAAGCGGGTCTCGCTATGCCGCAGCGCCTCGGCCGTCCGTTTGCGTTCGGTGATGTCGATCGCGCTTCCAGCGATCCGGATGCAGCGGCCATCGGCGTCGAAAACGCCGCGTCCTTTTGCCGCCACCCAGCGAACGATGCCGTCCTCCTTGCCCACGGTGCGATATTCGACATCGTAAAGCGCGCGAATCCGCGGATCGCATGCAGCGGCAAAGGCCGCCGATGTAGCGGCGTGATCGTCGGGATGCAGGCCGGCATAGAAATCGTCCATGCTTACCGGCGCATCGGCGGAAATGCCGAACATCGCCTTGACCCGGGGCGGCCAGAACAGCGCATCGCTGATCGGGTCCACGTCCCAGAATCCGATGTCCGCATTGTCCGTCGCCAGCCGCAGCCGCTCTTCCTTCTCGGCGAGCAGGCGTTCGGCCTCACGGCGATCGCCGATATCGAACACACTGCCGACATGGCCCAGGAAACGGCCATCGGGGGCAAAGCGCGGCGATGCCGTATCGATCACCCAAGTGTATCCGCCATCCGCACGCCGCAGCCGGTATTCCAGCTGGAACGGTTTCGCCGCCGCGTTGGCATCCAGAAAACGGCGCTCGGTATCGGCGCGGTCGTCAGGATGCGTGGCGTCCATCCAGCCGAACCCGTGCGCTTCCCGCTCGCTCTGGCCGGTAAAACCGTACCACGCCGCGTTCAGGTACGTGCACCGGCCGGTCGGATCGGTTGCCCACAGGATGACCGGCGCATGGTCGGCAACGACCTCGACCCGCCTTTCCGAAGCGTCCATCTTCACAGATGGCGGCACGGGCCGCTCTGGCGTCTTGTTGGGCATCCAAGGCATGTAGCGTAGCTTGCGCCCGGCCCATAGCGTTGATTTCAGGCTGCTAAAGCACCAGCCGACCCGGAACGAGTGACCCCTCGTTTTACCCGATTACCCGAGCGTCGCGGGCGAGGGCGCGGTTGCTTCGAGCCGGGGGTAGCGGCCCATGAGCGGGAAAAGCAGCCCGCTGAGCAGCAGGCAGGCGGCCGCCACCATCAGCGAGCGATCGTAATTGCCGTCGACCGCGTAGAACGTGCTGAACATGAACACACCTGCGCCGATCGCCACCCCGAACACGACGTTGACGACGCCATAGATGCTCGAAAAGTGACGGTTGCCGAAATAGCGGGCGATCAGAAAGGCAAGCAGATTGATTTCCGCCCCCTGCGCGATGCCGATCAGCACCAGCGCGAGCAGCGCCTCTCCGTTTCCGCTGTGCGCGTAACGCAGGATGACCGGGCCGGCGGACGAAGCGATCAACAGCACCGAAGCGACGCCAGGTGCCCAGAGCCGATCCGACAACGCCCCCACAACGATGCGTCCGATCAGCACAGAGACGGCAAAGCCGGATACCAGCCAGGCCACTTCGCTGCCGGAAAAGCCGCGATCGCTCAGCAACGGCCCGAGCGACGACATCAGGCTGAGCGCCGGCATCGTGACGAGCGCAATCGCCGCGACCATTACCCAGAACGCACGGCGGCGCAGCGCCTGCCCCAGCGAAAGGCCGGGCGTCGCCAGATCGACGCTGTCGCCGCCCGGCTGATCGGCGGCGTGCAGCCAGAACCAGGCGAGCGGCAGGCAGGTAAAAAACGGCAGCGCTGCCAGGAACAGGAAGCCGGTGCGCCAGCCATGGGCTTCCATGATCGCGTTGAGGATCGGCGGAAGGATCAGGCCCGACAGTGAAATGCCGCTGAGCGTGATGCCCAGTGCCAGCCCCAATCCCTTGCGGAACCACGACGAGATCGCCCAGGCATAGGAGATCGGCGTGGTACCGCCGCCGACGATGAACAGCAGGTTGAGCAGCACGTAATACTGCCAGATACCCTTTCCGAGCATGGCCAGGCCAACGAAGCAGGCGCTGGTGGCAAGGCTGCAGACGAAGACCACCGGGCGGATGCCGAACCGCTCGAGGGCCAGACCGACCAGTGGCGCCGTCAGCGCGCCCAGCAAAAGGCCCGCGGCCCCGTTGGTGATCGCCTCGCGCGACCAGCCGAACTCATGCGCCAGCGGATCGGTGAACAGGCTGATCAGGAAGGAAAACATGCTGACGCCGAAGGCGACGCCGAGCGTGCTTGCCACAAGGACGCGCCAGTTGGCGGTGAATTCTTCCCTGACGGTAGCGGGGCGGGCGGTGGCGAGAGAGGCGCTCATGCTGTCAACAGCCCCTTGCCCGCCGCCGAATACTTGTCGTTGTTGACCAGGAAGTGCGAGGCGGCGACATGGATGTCGCGCCAGGCGCGCGCGATGGCGCTGTTCATGCCCACGGCCGAACCGCCCGCCAGCGTGTAGAGAATATCGATGGCCTGCACGCATTCGTGAGTGGCGTGGGTGGAAGACAGGCTCAGCGCGGCAAAGCTTGCCGGATCGGGCTGCGGGCCGAAGGCCGCGGCGACGGCGGCCTGCACATAGGCCCGCGCGCCATCGATCCTGGCCTTTGCCCGGCCGACTCCATCCTGGGCGAGCTTGTCTTCGGCAAGCTTGCCGGCCGCCATAAGCGGGGTCTTGCCTTTTGCCAGATCGATGAAGGCATCAAGCGCGCCCCGCGCAATGCCGATGGCAATGGCAGCATGCGGCACCATCATCTGCGCCGCCAGGGGCACACCGGTCGTCGCGGTGGCAAGCACCGGCTGGCTCATCGGGCCATCCAGCGTGCGGGATGCGGGCACGAAAAGGTCGGTCACGGCAAAATCGATGCTGCCGGTTCCGCGCATGCCATGGGTATCCCAGGTATCGATCAGTTCGACGTCGCTGCGGGGGAAAAGCAGGGTCTTGATACCGGCGGGCTTCCCGTCCGGTCCGATCACCACCGCGCCGCCGATCACCCAGGCGCTGTGAGTGATCCCGGTGCCCCAGTCCCAGCGCCCGGTCACCCGATAGCCGCCGTCGACGACGTGCGCCTGTCCCTTGGGATTGAACGAACCTGCCACGACGATGCGGGGATCGGCCCATATCGCGTCGGCGCCTTCTTTGGGCAGATAGGCGGCAAGCTGGTTCGACGTCGATCCCTTGAGCAGGCACCAGCCGGTGGCGCCATCGAGGGCGCTGACCGCTTCGATCACGTCGATGCCATCGGCCATGGAAAGGTCGAGGCCGCCATATTCACGCGGCTGGAAAATCCCGAACAGGCCGGCATCGCGCATCCAGTCGGTCAAGTCGTTGGGAAGCCGCCGCTCGTTGTCGGCGCGTCGGCCGGCCTCCTGGATGAAGTCCGCTTTCTGCGCGATCGCGCTGATGAGGGATGACGCCATTCGATTCACCTAATGTAGGACAATTATCGGCCGACAGATAGCCGCGCTGATTCGGGATTGCCAGCTAAAATATAGCGCTGCGAAAGAATGCCAGCCGCGCGGCGGGCTGTCGGCAAAACCGCCGAAAACAGCATGTCGTGCCGCAACGATGCAGCTTCCCTGCTCGCATGCAACACGGTCTGTGCGAAACATTGTCCTACATAGGCAAGCGTCGGTGCCTGATCATGCACACTGTCAACGCGCCGGTCGGTAAATGAGGATCGATGGCGTTTCAAACACTGTGCGGGGGCGGGGTGGCACGGTGGAATGCGCGATGCCTGGCACGGTTCCGTTCCGGTTCCGTGCTGGTTCAAGACGCGTCATCGGGATCGTTTTGGCCGATCCGGTCGCCGTTTAAACCCGCTACGAGTCGGGCGTTTCAGGCGTAGCCGCCGCCGAAACGCCCGGTTCATGCGCATGGCTGTTGCGCCGCTTTGGCCGGGTCGGCAGGCAAGACCGGCAGGCAAGAGCGGCAGGCGCTTTGCTGCAAGCCGGAAAATCGAGACGGATGCGCAGGTTGGAGGCCGCGCCGACACCTGGCCGCCGCTTTTCGTCATCCTGCCGCAATCTCCTGCAGCGCCATTGACGACTATGCGTGATTGTCCTACAACGCATGTGCTATTGTTGGAGTGCGCATGTTTTATCAATCCTATGAAACAGCCGAACGTCGCGGGGCTTCCAAGCACCGTGGTGGCGGAATTTCCTTCGTGTCGCTGTTGCGAGGCACTGACGGCGCGCCCGACAACTACGATCTGATGATCGTGGATATGGACGAGACGTATGTAACGCCGCGCCATCGTCACAATTTCGACCAGATCCGCATCATGCTGGATGGCTTTTTCGAGTGGGCTCCCGATATGCCCCAGCCCGAAGGTTCGGTCGGTTACTTTACCGAGGGCATGTATTACACACAGCGCGGCGTTGGCCAAAGTCGCACGCTTGTCCTACAGGTCGGCGGCGCGAGCGGCCAGGGCTATCTTGGCAATGCCACGCTGCAGGCGGGGATCGCTGCGCTGTCGGCCCACGGCCAGTTCAAGGATGGCGTCTATACCACGACCGATGCTGCCGGAAAGAAAGTGAATACGGACAGCTATCAAGCGATCTGGGAGCACAAGAACGGGCGCAAGCTCGAATATCCGCAGTCGCGACACCAGACGCCGGTTATCTCGTTTCCGCAAGCTTACGCCTGGCGCCCTGTCGGCGGCGGGGCGCGGCGCGATCTCGGCGTCTACAACGAGCGTGGTACGGCGCTTTCGTTGATACGGGGCGACGCCGGCGGGCAACTGGACATCCCGCCATCGTCCCACGCGCGGCTCTATTTCGTGGTCTCGGGCAGCGGGCAGACCCCGGCCGGCCGCTTTTCGGCCAACGATGGCCTGCGCCTCGAAAGCGGCGAGGCTGCTAGTTGGCAGATCGAGAGCGAAGCGCTGCTTTACGAATTCACGCTTCCCCTGTTCGAGGAGCGCGTATCGTGACAGAACGGGCTATTGTGGATCAGCGCCTTCATCTTGCCCGCGCGCTTTGCGACGCGACCATTGCCGAGGCGCAGCGACTGGGCTTCGAAGTCTGCGTGATCGCGGTCGATACCGGCGGTCATCCGATCGTGCAGTACCGCATGGACCTGTGCCCTTATGCGCCGATGGAGGCGGCCCGGCGCAAGGCGATAACGGCCATGGCCATGCGCGCGCCATCGGCGATGATGGCCGAATTGCTGGCACACGATCCGGTGGCACAGAGCGCGGCGGGGGCGTCGCCCGATATCCTGGCCGTGCCTGGCGGTTTCCCGATTTTCCTCAACAATGTCTGCGTTGGCGGCTTTGGCGTTGCCGGGGGGCATTACAGGGACGACAACTGGCTGGGCGAGGCCGCGCTGGCCAAGATTATGGGTCCGGCGCCGGAAGGAACCGAAGCATGATTGACAACGAGGTCCTGGTCGTCGACGCGACGGTCCACGCTTTCAATTTCGGTGCGGAAAACTTTCGCCAGCCGTTCATGAAGGAAATGATCAAGGGATTGCACTGGATGGGTTTTACCCAGATCCAGCCGCAGGGTGATCCCCGCTATTACATGACGCTGGACGAGTTTCACGATCTGTTCAAGCTTCAGCCGCTGCTGATGCAGGAAGTGCTGTTCGCCGAAAGCGATACCGACATCGCCTGCTATCACGGCGTACCGCTCTATGGCCTGTTCGAAGACGGTTCCTCGCCGATCTGGGTTGCCGAGCGGATCCGCGAGGCGGTGCCCCACCGCATGTACATCTATGGCGATATCAACCCCTGGGCGCCCGATCAGCTTGCCCGCATCGACGCGCTGGCCGACGAGCACAAGGTCATCGGGCTCAAGTTCTATCCGCTCGACTATCTCGAAGGCGGTGTGCGCGTGCTCGATTTCACCGACGAGAAGCTGATCTTCCCGTTGATCGAGCGGGCGCGGTCCAAGGGCATTCGCAACGTTGCCGTTCACAAGGCGGTGCCGATCGGACCTTTCCCGCGCCATCTTTATGATCCGGCGGATCTCGTTCCCGCGATCGAGGCCTTTCCCGATATCACGTTCGAAATCGTGCACGGCGGCTTCGCGTTTGCCGAACATACGGCCAATCTGCTCGATCGCTATGCCAACGTGACGGTGAACCTCGAAACCAATCCGGTTTTTGCGCTCAACATGGCCGACAAGTTCGCCGACATGATGGCGCCGATGCTGGCAGTGGGCGCGCACGACAGGCTGTTTTATGCAACCGGCGCCACCGGCATGCATCCCCAGCCGTTCATCGAAGCCTTCTGGCGGTTCGAAATGCCGCGCGGCTATCCCCCGATGACCGAAGAAATGAAAGTCGGCATGCTCGGCGAAAACTTTGCGCGTCAGCACAACTGGGATATCGAGGCGCTGAAGGCGGCGTGCCGGGCCGATGAATATGGCCTTGAAAACAAGAAACTGCGCGAGCCCTGGCGCCTGGTGCGGGAGGCCAGCCGTGCCGTTGCATGAACCCCCTTCCGAAAGCGAGATCCGCGCGGCGGCGAACGCGATCATCGATCCGTGCAGCATTGCCGCCCGTTCGCCTACCGGGCTGGACGATATGGGGCTGATCGGCGAGGTGAGGATCGAACCCGGTCCCGATGGGGCGACCGTTGCGGTCCAGGTGGGCGTAACCCATCCGTTCTGCATGATGGCCGCCATTTTCATGAATCAGGTTCACGAGCGCATCATGGCCTTGCCGGGGGTGGCGCAGGTGGACGTGTCCTTGCTGCCCGAAGTGGTCTGGACGCCCGACCGGATGAAAGTCCCGGCACTTCAGTCTTGAAATAGGCCGGTGCCATCCGCAATGTGAGGCAATGACCGAGGAACCCAGTCCCGTGCGCCTGTCCATGGTTGATAGCATGGTCGATCAGTTGCGCTCCGCCATTGCATCGGGCGAGCTGAAGGGCGGCTATCGCCTTGTCGAAGCCGACCTGACCGAACGTTTTCAGGTCAGCCGGGGGCCGGTTCGCGAAGCGATGCGGCGCCTGGCGGCCGAAGGCCTGATCGACATGGAGTATCATCGCGGTGCGCGCGTGCGCCAGATGAGCCGGCGCGAGGTGCTTGCGCTGTTCGAAGTGCGCGAGATGCTGGAAGGCCTGTCGGCCAGGCTGGCCGCGGAAACCCTGCTGGATCAGCCGACCCGCACCGGCATCGAAAATTTGCGCGACGCGATGAACGAGGCAGTCGAGCATGGCGACGTCGGCCGCTATGTTGCGCTGAACAGCGATTTTCACAATCTGGTCGTGCGGCTGGGCGATAACCCGCATCTGCCGGCGATGCTGGCCCAGCTTCATACCCAGGCGATGCGGTTCCAGTTCCGCCAGTTCGTCGATCCGGCATCGACCGCCGAATCGAACCGCGAGCATATGCGGATCATCAACGCCATTCTCGATGGCGATCCCGACTATGCCGAGCGCAGCATGCGTCAGCATATCCAGCGCTCGCGGCGGATGTTGACCATGCTGCCCGACGACATGTTCGCGCCTGGCTGAACGCATCGGGCGAGCCTGGCCTGCCGGTCCTTGCGTCTCGCATCGCTTTCCGCATGCCGGGCATGGGGAAGCATAGCGCGCGAATTTCATACATATATTTTAACAATCCCAACAAATTGTAGCACAATAAAAGATGCTATCGAGCACTATGCCGGGCATTTTCATCGGTTCATCCTGGTTTTGAGCCATCCGACGGCGGGCTGTTGGCAATGATCCGAAATGGGCTTGTCGATTGTCGGACAATGATCTAGGGGCCGCGGCGAGTAGCCGGTTTGCCGGCGTGTTTGGGAGGATCGGGAATGCGGCTGAAGGCGCTGTTTTTGGCAGGTGTGGGGCTTGGGCTCCCGGGCATGGCTCACGCGCAGGACGTTGCCGCGTCCGACAGCGCCGGCGCTCCCGAAATCATCGTGACGGCGCAGAAGCGCGAGCAGAACATCATCAAGGTTCCGGTTGCGGTTTCGGTGATCGGTGGCACTGAACTGGAAGACCGCAACATTTCCCGGTTCGACGAAGTGGCCCGCCTCGTGCCGAACCTGCAGTTCGAGCCCGGCCAGACACCCAACGAAAACAGCTTCTCGCTGCGCGGCATCTCGGCCGCGACCGTGGCCCAGGGCTTGCAGTCCAGCGTCGGCGTCTATGTCGATGGCGTCTATGTCGCGGGCCGCAGCGCGCTCAACTTCGATTTGTTCGACATCGAGCGGATCGAAGTGCTGCGCGGCCCGCAGGGCACGATCTTCGGTCGCAATGCCGCGGCCGGCGCGCTCAACATCGTCAGTGCCAAGCCCGGCCATGATTGGGCCGGCCGCGCCGTGGTGGAATACGGCAATTACAACAGCGTGCGCGCAACCGGTTCGGTCGGCGGGGAACTGGGCGACAGCGGGCTGTTCGTGCAACTGGGCGGCGGCTACAACCGCAACGACGGCTGGACCTTCAACCAGTTCGACGGGCGCCGCCTGCAAAAGCTTGATGGTGGCGGCGCGCGCGGCTCGATCGCCTATCGCCCCGCCGGCAGCATCGTCAACATCACCATCGCAGGCGATTACTACAAGGAGCGCAACCTTTCGGCCGTGACTTCGGCCACGCCCTATACCCGCGTTGTCGATGTCAATACCCTGCCTTACAACAACCGTGACGTTTACGGCGTTTCCGGCACGGTCGATATCGATTTCGACACGGTCAAGCTGACGTCGATTAGCGGTTTCCGCGGCTATACCGCCGATCGCCAGGCCGATAACGACGCAAGCCCTGCCAATACCCAGTTCGGGCGCAATCAGGAAAAAGTTGGCGGCCTCAGCCAGGAACTGCGTCTTGCTTCGCAGGGCAACGGTTCGTTCGACTGGCTGGCGGGTGTCTATTACTACCGCGAGATCAATCGCCTGATTTCCGACATCTCGCTGGCGCTGCCTTTCGGTCCTTCCGGTCTGACGCTGTTCAGCGGGCAGTCCAATAGCCGCTTGTTCGAACGCAGCGCCGCGGCCTTCGGCCAGGCCAGCTGGCGGTTCACGCCGAAATGGGAACTGACGCTCGGCGCGCGCTATAGCGACGACAGGCAGGCGGTCGATGTCACGCGCAGCGGCTTCATTCCCACTGTCATTTCGGCAGGCAGCAACCGCTTCACCACCAGCAGCACCGATTTCAGCGTCAAGGGTGCGCTGCGTTACGAAATCGATCCGCGCCAGAGCGTCTATGCCAGCATCGGCGAAGGCTACAAGGGCGGGGGGCTCAACGTCTCGGTCCTGTCGGGCTTGCTGGCAAACCGCCAAGGCTATCTGCCCGAGCGGGCGGTCAATTATGAAGTGGGCTACAAGGGCGTTCTCGCCAATGGCCGGCTGCGGGTCAACCTTGCGGCCTTCTATCTCGATTATCGGGATCTGCAGGTCTTCATCACCGATCCTCAAACCTTCCAGAACTATATCGGCAACGCCTCCAAGGCCCGGTCTTACGGTCTCGAAGCGGAAGTCAGCGCGCAGTTTTCGCGCAATTTGCAGGTTACCGGCTCGGCTGGCTGGACGGAGGCCAAGTATCTCCAGTTCGCGGGCTGCTCGCAGTCCGGCACGGTGGATTGCGACGGCCGCCGTCTCAGCCGTGCGCCGGCGCTCACCGCTTCGCTGCGGGCCGATTGGCGCGTGGAACTGGGCGATTACCGCCTCGGCTTCACGCCCAGCGTCAGCTATACCGGGCCGACGTACTTCGATCCCTACAACTACGTGCAGTCGCGTCGCCCCGGCTATGTGTTGATCGGCGGTGAAATTTCGCTCGATCCGGCGCAGGGACCCTGGTCGGTTTCCTTGTGGGCAAAGAACCTGGCCAAGGAAAACTACTTCACCGACGCGATCGAAAGCCCCAACCCGACGGGCCCCTCGATCTGGCGGTATACGGTCGGGGCACCGCGCACCTATGGCATCCGCGCGCGGATGCGTTTCTGACCGGTTCCTCCGGCACAAGGACCTTTTGCAAGGCCGCCCGCCCATGAAGCTTGCCACCACTTTGCTGCGCTGGACGATCATCATCGCACTGCCGCTGCTCGTGTTCACGTGCTGGAACGCCACCCGGCCGGGCGGGCAGCCCTCGCCCGCGCCGCAAGGGAGCCCGTCATGAGGCGGAAATGGCCCGTGGTGGGCGAAGACCCCGAGATCAAGTTGCCCTCGCTGGCGATCGTGATCGGGGCCAGTGCCTACTGGATCGGCGGCACGCCCGATAATGTCGGGCCGCCGCACTGGATGGTGTCGACCATGGCATGGGTCGGCCTTGTGTTCCTGGTATTGACGCTAATTCCCGCGAACGCCCTGCGGGTGGGTATTTCGCCGCACTGGCGCAAGCGGCTCACGCCGGTTGCGCAGCGTCGTCGCACGCTGGGCCTGATGGCGGCACTGTGGTTCTGGGGGCATTACAACCTGGCGGTAAAGCTGGTTCGCAGCTCGCAGAAAGCACCGACGGAAATCCAGGCGCAATACGATCGGGTGCTCGATACCGGCCAGATCGCCCTGTTCATTTTCCTGCTGCTGTTCCTGACCTCGTACAAATGGGGCCGCCAGTTGCTGAAAGGAGACTGGAAGCGCCTTCAGTCGCTGGTCTGGCTCGCCGTGCCGCTGATCCTTGTCCATTCGATGAGTGCGAAATGGGCGTTCGAGGGGCAGGTGGTCCATATCAGCCTGGCCATGCTGCTCGGCATTCTCGGCTTTGCCGGCTATGAAGCGGTCCGCCTTGGTCGCAGGCGCCATCCCGATCGCTGGCGCCATCTGCTGCTGATCGCGGTGGGCCTCGCCATCGCGCTGTATTACCGGTTCTTCTTCCGCTGAATGCGCGCCCGGAGAGCCGCCTCGCGTCATGGCGTCATGGCTTCCGGCTCGGCAAAGCGCGCCGGCTATGCCGCGGACCCGGGACGAAGACGGCATGGCCGTACCGGGACCGCCTTGCATGGCCGACCGACTTGTCGGCGATCGGTGGGAGTACGGTCATGCGAAACCTTACGCAAAGCCATAAGCACCGGGCGCCCGCTGGGGTTCAAGCGATCTTGCTTGACAGGGGCTACACCCACACGACTGGACAAGAGGCGAGCTTTTAGGCAAGCCTGTACTTGGCAAAGCCTTTGAGGAGCTGTCCGTTTTTTGCCGAGTTCAAGGCGATGTAGTCATTGTAAACGGCGTCTTCCCGCGTCCGAACAAGCTGCAAGTTGGTTTTCAGCAATCGCTTGTCGATCCCATAGACCACATAACCCAGCGCAGTAAGAATTGAGCCTAAGGGACCGTCGGTTGCGGCGCCTCCCTGACGATCTTCAAACTGGATGGCGCGGGGCTGGAGCCTCGCCAACTGACCAGCAGCATTTCTGAAAATATGCTCTTCGTGACCCTCGACATCTATCTTGATCAGATCGAGACGCTCGAAATGCGAAAGAAATGCGTCGGTGGAAAGGCCTTTCACTTGAACCGTTTCAGAATCTCCAACGACATGAATACTGCTTGATCCGCGATTGTTGATGTCTATGTGAAGCTCTATGGCCCCATCGGCATCAGATAGCGCGGCTTCCACGACCGTGGCGCGCCCAGGGAACCGGGCGAGGTTCTGGCGGAGCAGATCGACGATCAAGGGTTGGGGCTCTACAGCGGTCACGACAGCGCCTTTAATTCGCTGTAAAAGCACGCAACTTACGTAACCGATATTTGCACCGATATCCAGAACAACATCATTATCAGCCTAAAAGTCCAGAAGCACCTGAGCAGGCGTACGGTCAAATTGGCCTGACATCAAAATATGATGGCCGATATGATCATCAGCTAAAACATCAATCATGAATCCATCAGACGTGAGCGACGTTCTGGTTCCCTGACCAAGTCTCCGTCTCGAAGAAAACTTGTCGATGAACCTTCCGCTGCCATTTGCAAAAGGCCAGTTCTTCACGATATTCATAGCAACATAATTGGGAATACGCATGTTTTCGGACTCCGAGTGAGGCAAGTCCATCTGCAGCCGTATGATGCCTGTAAGCATTAGCATAGGGCATTAAGTAAGCAAGCGTGTTTTGTCGGACCCATGCAACGGTAAGGCGCGCTATGCCGCTTGTTGGCACCGTTGAGAATAGTCGTCACCTAGGGATTACACGTATATCCCGGTGACAGGTGCGATAACCCGCATGGCGGCGCTCCGTTCCCCATGATGGAACGGCAAGATAAAGGGCACGGCTCCCTCTGATGAAGTTTTCACCTAGGCCGCCTGCGTCGTGCCGAAACCATCGGTCGCAGTCGGCTGGAAAACATGCAGCGAAAAACCGAACCGGCCCTTTATCCCCGAAAACACAAAGCAAAGCCGAAGAATGTCAGCTCACGCACCTGCACCGTAATTCAATGAATCCAATGCTTAATGAAGACTTATTCAGGTCACAGACAACTCGTGCTGGCAACGGTTGCCTGATGGGCGCCAATATCCGGCGCACATTTGGTTGGCCGCTTGTTTCCGCCGAAAAAATCTCTTATACTGGAAGTGTAAACGAGCGCTCCCTGCTGGCGGGCGGGAGATCCAGTGGAAAGTTTGAACGCCTGCAACAGGTTGTAGTTTCGCTGCACACTTATGCCGGCATAACCTGTCGGTGACGATCCGCTCGCAGGAAGAGGACCGTCAAAACCAGGATCGGCGATCAGGGAATTGCTGTTGCTCGCTACCGTGAGCGAACCGGTGGCGTAGAATAGGTTGCTGTCCCAGATTGCCGAGCCACTAAAAGTGCCCAGATAAGGCGTTACGGAACCAAGCGAATAGAATATGTTGTTCTTTATCGACAGCCCAGCGGTTGCACCGCTTTGGACCACTCCTATCGTGGCGTTTCTAGGCAGATAAAACGTATTTCCGAAAAATTGTGCGCGATCCGCATAAGTGCTATCGCTATTGGTATAGCCGGCGCCGATTGCATAAATCA
Organism: Novosphingobium sp. DS6-6; assembly: GCF_057784975.1. Classification (NCBI taxonomy): domain Bacteria; kingdom Pseudomonadati; phylum Pseudomonadota; class Alphaproteobacteria; order Sphingomonadales; family Sphingomonadaceae; genus Novosphingobium; species Novosphingobium sp. DS6-6. The sequence continues at coordinate 23,050 of NZ_JBYNTS010000015.1, forward strand.
GCCGATTTGCAACGATGCCGTCGTTGATGCTGATGTTGTCTCTTACCACCACCCCCGTGGTACGAGTCGATCCTCCACAGCTTCCGCAGAGAAGCATGAAACCACCCTCATTATCGTGACTGTAATTTTGCTTGAACAAAACACCGGAATTACTGAAATCTGCGTCAAACGCTGTCCCATCATTGTTGCCAGAGCCATCACTGTTACTGGAAAGCTTTTTTACGCCATATACTTCATTGAAACTTATTTCCGTATTATTGCTATTGATTGCCCATATTGCCACGCTACTGCTGTTGTAAGTCCAATTCCTTGTGGCGAGGTTAAAGGCCAGATTATCTTGAACAAGCGCGTTTGATGATACACGAATTATTATCCCATCGCCGCCGATGTTATTGAGCTGGTTTCTCGCGAAATAAACACCAGTAAACGGACGCCACGCATTATATGGGGCAGAGCCACTTGTATTTGCCGAGCATGTAAAGTACTGGCGGCATTTTTGTTCAGAATATGTGACTATTCCACTTCTGTCTACGTTACTTATCCTAGAATTAATTACTTGTATATCATTAAATGAATTTGGAACTCCGGTGCCTTTTACAGCAAATTGTATTCCATTGCTACTTTTAGACTCAAATTCACTGGACCCGGCGCCGCCGTTTATATCGTGGACGTAAACGTTGTTAATATAGATGCTACGGGCGGTTCCCGTCGAAGCGCCGGATTGATCGGTTCCGTTTACGAAGTTATCAAGCAAGACAAGGATGCCATTTCGAATTCCCCGTGTCGCCCCCTTGTTGGTAACCTCCAGATCGCTGATCTGCCAGTATTCCTGATTTTTCAAAACGACAGCGGCCCCGGCGTCGTACAATCCGGTTGCGCCGTTGGCGTCGATGATCGGCCTTGCGGTTCCAGATCCATAGGCGGCAACCTTGATCGGGCTGCTCGATGTTCCGGACCCGCTGCTTAGAAACCGTCCAACGCAACGCGCGCCACGGCGAAAGAATATCGAAGTTCCCGGGCTTATGGTCGTGTTCAATGATGACAGTGAGTTGAAAGGTGAAGCAGAACTGCCATCTCCGTTCGTGGCTGCGGAACAGTCTACATAGATTTCACCTGAAAGAGTGGCTTGAGCCAGAACTGCAGTCTGATCGGAAGAATATATTACCAGAGCACTTTGATCGGTCATTTTCCCGATCGGATTTTGAATCACGCTTTGCTCTGTGCTTTTTGCAGGAATATTTGCCATATTTGCAGAGGTCAAAGTACTGGCCCCCAGCATAAGAATTGCTACTTTCATACAACCTCTCCTGTTTTTATCTATTTGCAATGGCGATAAGCACTCGTGCGGCGCAAAGTCATGTTCTGGTACGGGGAGGGAATTCCGGGATTCGCCACATTGAAGGCATGCCTATCGCTGCCATGAAAGTTGCATATTTATCAGATAAGTCAACCTTACCGTTGTAACATTATGCCGATCGTCTCGGTTTTCTCTGCGGCAAGGCGCTGTGATGAGCGCTACAAGGAACAAGCTTTCGCCTGAGTTTCGCGGTCGAGCCCGTGCGGCCAGTCGACAAGCATCGAGGGGTGAATTGTCCTTTTTTCTGAATGCCTTTATCGGTGGTATGGCGGTATGGCGGCACTGCATCGACCAGTCCGTCACGCGGCGAGATTGCAAGTCGGTCATGACAGCCAGATAGGCAAAGCCCTCCAAGGTGCGGAGTGGAACAGGAGGCGCATAGGCCGCAGCAGAATGCGTTGATTGAATCGTTCAATGCTGGCTGGCGCTGAACCGTTGCGAGACTTCCTGCTGCCTGATCCCCTCGCTCGGTGATCCGGGCCACGGCGTCATGCTTGAACTTCTCGCAGAAATTGGGGCCCTCCATAACCGTATACTGTCCTCAAAATCAGGATCCAAGGCCTTCAGCAATCCCAGGGCTACTCAGCCCCGGTTGCCGGAGCCAGATAAAGACGTCTCAGAAGCGCTTTATGGAAAGGACATCAAATGTCTGCCTGAGCACCTCGGTCGAACGGTCGTAATCTGCAAGCGCTAGAGCAGCGATTAGCGCGTCGATCACGCAGAGTTGCGCGATGCGGCTCGTCATTGCTTCGGTCCTGAACTTTGTCTCGCGTGCCATGGTGAACAGGACAACATCGGCAAAAGCCTGGATTGGTGAACGGCCGAAGTTGGTGATCACGATCGTCCGCGCCCCGGCCTGGTGCGCGAGGCGCGTGGAAGCCACTGTCTCGTTTGTCGATCCGCTGTGCGAGATGGTAAGCACGGCCACATCCTTGTCGCAACGTGAGGCTGAAATGGCCTGAATGTGGCTGGCATGACCGCCTATCGCAACCGCGCCGGTGGAAGAACGCGAAACACGGGGACCAGTGGGCAAGCACGCTGGAAAACTATGCGTATCCGGTAATCGGCAGTTGGACGTGGCCCACGTGGACACGGGGCATATTCTGAAAATTCTAGAGCCTATTTGGGACACGAAGAACGAGATGGCCAGCCGCGTGCGCGGCCGGGTGGAACGCGTGCTGGCGTGGGCGACCACAAGGAAGCTACGGAAGGGCGGCAACCCCGCCAAGTGGACGCACCACCTAGACACCATCTTGCCGCCGCCCAGCAAGGTGAAGAAAGCGGGGCACCACGAGGCGCTGCCATATCAGGAAGCGAACGCCTTCATTCAGGCGCTGAAGGGGTGGCTGCCCACGTAGCGCACGAACTCTTTATGCACGTGCAATATGGCGAGGCACCGCGCGCAAAGACGCCAGAGGCAGAGGCCGCGCCTGCGCTCGCATCTGTCGCTGAAGGGCCGAAGTCCCCACGCCGCCGCAAGCTACCGTCCACCGCGCCCGGCAAGCGCTAACGCGCCCAGCCGGCGGGGCTTCCCGCTGGGAAATCCGACGCCAGCAAGTTCACGAATCGAGCCAACTTCAAGCAAAACTCAAACATGGGCTGAAACATGGTCTGAGGATTGGGCTTGTGATTTTCCCGTTGCAAATCAAGCGCTTAGGGAAATGAATGGCGGAGACGGAGTCCGCCTAAATTCGTCAAATTTCGTTTTAATATCAGATGCTAAATGGCCTAAGATTAAATCTTACCCACACGGTTCCCCACCTAAACTATAGTTGGCATCCAAAACCTGCCCCGTAACTGTCAAAATCGGAGGGCTTTTTCTAGCTTCAATTCATAGCTTGGGGCCGCTGAAACTACAGCCAAGATGACATAGGTTTGGCCTACGACTCGATTCGGAAGCGAGATGGCGTTGGGTCTGGTGGACAGCTCATGTCGCCGTTACCAGCTGACCGACATCCGGCGAATAGCGATAGGCCGTGATCGACCTGTCACGGATCCGTTCGACAGCTTCATCAATCACCGGGAGCGGAACCACAAACCACTCGCGCGGCTTGACCATGTGGCCGAACCGGTCTGGGATCGTCAGGTCCAGCTGCGCGGCGGCGAACACCTTGTGCAGGAGACTTTCCAGCTTCTGACAATTGACGCCGTAGACCTTGTAGGTCGCCACAACATCAACGCCCGCAAGCAGGTACGTCGCACTTTTCTCCGCACCGGAAATCCGGGTCTCGACCGATCCACTGGTGACGCCGATCTTGTGCACCACCTCGCGGTGCTCGGTCACGAAGGGATGCTCTGACTTGCTGCGGAGGACGTAGATGGTGCCAGTCTCGGCTTCGCCATCGTCCGGTCGATCAGCAAACAAAGGGCCAGGCGAAGGGTCTGTGATCCGGCGCCCGGCATCATCCTCATGGAGCTGACGCTGGAGTGATCGCATCAGCATCCCGCTTTCGGTGCCGTTGTCGAAGATCACCCGCAGCCGTGCGTCGGTCCGCCCCTGCGCATTGGTGAAGATGTCGTCCATCTCGGCGACGTAGCTGATGAGCCCGCCAACGATGAAGAAGGCCCCGGGCCGGATTTCAGCCTTCAACTCAAAGGGGCGGGTCACCCTCGTGCCCGCGGCAAGGTCCTGTTTCACCTGCTCGAACAGTGGTTTGAACTTCTCGAAGTCCTGACACTTATCACGCCGGGCAATCTCTTCCGCAGCCTGCTTTTCCTCGGCCGACCGAACATGCCGGAGTCGGGTGATGTCAGAGCCGTCGTCAAGATCTGCCAACTCCGAGGCCAGATCGTCCACGCCGAGTTCCGCGTCGTCAGGGGCAATCGCGGTCGCCTCATCCAGCAGGCCATGCTGATCGAAAGTCGCCAACAGGTCCCGGCAGTCCTGCTGCGCACGCAGGCGATCGAGGCGGACGGCATATAGCCGCTCGAAGATTTCGCGCCCCTCACCATGCTGCGGCACGCGGCCGTGCTCCTCATAGAAGCGCACGATATCCTCGAAGCCCGCGATGATCCGCTCTTGCTGCGGTGTGTAGGCTGCCTGCTTCTTCGCTGCCGGAGCGAAATCGGCAAGTTCGCCTGCCAGCTCGTCGAGATCAAATTCACTCATAGCGGCCTTCCTCGCGGAATCGCATAAAGGCAGCCGCACCTTCTGCAAGGCGCTGTTCCCAGGCATCGCTCGAGGTGATCGACGGAACGCGGCCACGCTCCTTCTTGAACTTCACTGCGGCGACAGCGAGCTCCTTGGCCTCGTCCGGCAGGATTTTGGTGCGCTTGGCCGAAATCGCTGCCTGAACCTGTTTGAGGGTGCTCTCGGTCATGGCCTTGGCCAGAACGGCGTAGGCGGCATGCCACGGGTTGATGCTGTCAATGAGGTCGATGTCGAGCTCGCGCACGTCCATCGCATATTGCCGGACCCCTTCCAGCAATGCCGTGTTGGCGCGCTGCTCGCCGTCGTTCACGTCAGCCGCACCCATCGCCAGTGACTTCGCCTTCTGGGTCAGGTTCAGCGCCGCAATCGCATGCTGGCGAACCGCCTCCTGGTCCTCGGCACTCAGGTCAGGATAGCGATCGCGGACGATCTTGCCCATGGCGACCTGCGTCATTTCCTGCGGCGCAGTGTTTTCGTCGAACAATCCGCGCTCGGCCACGCTCTTCTTCTGGACGAAGGCGGCGATCACTTCGTTGAGATCCTGTTCGCAGATGCGGGCGGCCTCAGGGCTCTTGGGCGTGACCAGGCCGGCAATCTCGAAGTGATACTGCCCGCGTTCCTCGTTGACACCGACGTTCGCCTTGCCTTCCTGATAGCCTTCCGGCCCGTAGTCGAAATCGGGCAGCGGGCCCGCGCTCTTGGGGCTGAAGGTAAACCGCGGGGCGAGCACCTGTTCCATCAGCAGGCTGGCGGCGATCGCCTTGAGGGTGTCGTTGATCGCATCAGCGACGGCGGCTTCCGAGGCATCAGGCTCGGCGATCAGGTTGGTGAAGGTCGCGACCGACTTGCCGGGAGCATCGCGGGTGGCGCGGCCGATGATCTGGATGATTTCGGTGAGGCTGGAGCGGTAGCCAACCGTCAGCGCGTGTTCGCACCAGATCCAGTCGAAGCCTTCCTTGGCCATCCCGAGTGCAATGATGATGTCGACGTGATCGCGATCATTCTTGTGTGCCGGGTCCTTGAGCGCAGCCAGCACTTTCGTCCTGCGTGCCGGATCGCTGTCGTCGACCAGATCGGCGATCTTGAGCAACCGTCCATCGGGCAACGCCACCAGCTCGAACCCCGTGACCGGATCAGCGCCCTGCCATTTGCCGAGGTAGTGCAGGATCTCGTTGACCTCGGCCACCTTGTCCTTGGTGCTTTCCCGAGCGTTGACTGACGGGATGTGCACGATCGTCTTGCGCGACGGATCGAGGCAGTGCTCGATCGCCTCCAGGTAGCGCCCGGTGTAGAAGAAATAGCCGATGTCGAGCTGCTTCAGGTGCTCATACCCGTTGAGCTGCTCATAATAGGTGTAAGTGACGGTCTCGAACTTCGCCTCGTCCTCGGGGGTCAAAACCGGCACCGCATCGCCGCGGAAATAGCTTCCGGTCATCGCCACGATATGCACCTTGTCGCGGGCAATGAACTCCGTGAGCTGGTTGCCAAGGCGGTTGTCCTCGCCCGCCGAGACGTGGTGGAACTCGTCTACGGCAATCAGGCGGTCGTCGAACGCCTCGACGCCGAACCGCTCGACTGCGAAGCGGAAGGTGGCATGGGTGCAGACCAACACCTGATCATCGCTCTCGAGGAACTGGCCGACCGCCTTGATTTTGGACGGATCGGCCTTCTCGTCATCCGCGCCAGGCGTGTTGCACAGGTTCCACTTCGGCTTGACCGACCAGTCTGCCCAGAACCCGTATTGCGAAAGCGGTTCGTCACCGAAGCTACCGCCGATCGACTTCTCCGGCACCACGATGATCGCCTGCCGCAGCCCCTGATTATGTAGCTTGTCGAGCGCGATGAACATCAGCGCCCGGCTCTTGCCCGAGGCCGGGGGCGACTTGATCAGCAGGTATTGCTCGCCGCGCTTATTGTAGGCGCGCTCCTGCATCGGGCGCATGCCGAGTTCGTTGGCATTGGTCGAGGCGCCGCTGCGGGCGGTCTGGAATGATACGGCGGGCACTGGGCGATCGGAGGTCATTGCGGCGTCGCCCCCTCGCAAAGGCTAGTCATGTCCGCATGCATTAGCTCTGCTCGTGCCATAAGGAAGGCGTCATAGTCGTTCCCGACAAGCGCGTCGAAGGGCACAAGATGGCTTTCAAGCCGCTGACGCACGACATTTTCGCCCAATGATGCCTTGGCTGCTCTCTTGGAGATATACTCCGACGGGGTTTGCGCGCCCACCTTGCGGTTGGTGGTCCAACTGATGAGGGCGCAATTGAGTGCGCGATTCACCTTTTCGTCGGCGCGGTCGCCGCTCAAGACCCCGACAGGGTAGAGATGATGGAACTCGCGCCCATGAAAATTGTCGGGCGTGATTGAAGCGCCGTCGGCGAAATCGAGGGCTCCGCGGCGTAGACCCGTTGCCAGCATGGCCCTGGGCAAGCGATCCTTGCGGCCTGGCCATCCAGCCAGAACCATTTCTTCCTTGGCAGGAAGGGGATTGAAAATCTCGTCAAACAGCTCGCATGCCGTGTCGGTCTTGCCAGCGATGATGTCGCGCAAAGACTTGTAGTCCGCGAAGGCTCTGGTCGCCGAAGTCTTGCCATACCTATTGGTGTAGCAGGCGCGCCAAAGCGCTTTTCGGATCAGTGTCCGGGCGTTCCCACCCGCGTCGAACCCGTGTTCCGGAACATCCGCCCATAGCGCGCAAATCAGGTACACCGCGACGTCGCTGGGCAGGCACTGCTCATTGAGAATAGCTTCAGACCGCAAAAACGCGATCCCATGCTTGAAGCCGTGCTTCAACCGATCCCAGACCGAAGCGAACTCGTTGCCAAAGGAGGTATCAAGGTAGGTCTTCTTGAGTGGGGGACGCTCCATCAGCAGCGCGGCCACCGACAGGATGCTGTCCTCGATGCGACCAAAATCTCGCGCGGCAGGCACCGAGGCGACCAGTTCCCCGACCATGTCATGGAGGCTATCGCCGGTCGCGCTTTCAAGCTGCGCAACAACAATATCGAAATCCTTCAACGGGGTGGCAGACGTATTCATCTTGATGAACACGTCCAGCGCTGTGTCTCGACCTGTCGAGGATGTGAGCGACAGGAAGGGGATATTGTAGCCGCTGACACGCTGGCGCAGCGCCGATGCGCGCTTGGTCAACGCCTTCGTCAGATGGCCCGCTTCATCCAGAGCATCTTCCCAGGCTTCAAGGGCTGCCTCGCCCTCGGCACCGGGGCATAGGATCGTGACAGGCAGGTAGCCTTGCTCGAACATCGTCACGGGGGTGTTCGCCCACACTGGCTGCAAGACACCCTTTCGATCCCAACGCTTAACGATCTCGACCTTGGGCGCGTCGATCGCCTCGTCGTCCTGGCCTGCCTCCTCGTCCTCATCGTCTGGGGCAAGTTTTACCAGAACGTCGATCCCGTCGCGGCGATAGTCCCCTGTCAGGCTGCGCCACAACGCGGTCATGCGCTGCTGCCCGTCGAGCAGGTGCAACATCACCTTCCCGGCGGGTTTGGGCGCTCCGACGATGGGGCGCGAATGGAACAATTCCTTGTCGCCAACCTCCAGAGTGAGCAGCGCGCCAATCGGCAAGGGGGGATCGCGCAGGATATTCTCAAGCGAACCCACCACCTGGGCCTGGCGCCATGCCTCGTGCCGCTGGAACCGGGGCAGCATGATCTGCCCCTGCTTGATCATGGCAAACCAGTCATCGATCTTCTTGTTGCGGGCTTCCATCTATTGCGACCCCTTCCAGCCTTGTGCGGCCTGCAATCCCATTGCCCAGACTTCTTCAATCACCTTTTCTGAGGCGAGGAAGAATTCGCCGCCGAGACTGTCCCCTCGGTCTACGAGCACTTCGATCATCTGCTGCTCACCGTATTTGGCCGCATGCGACGGTGCGAACGGCCCGCGGCCCTCGATCAGCGAAGACTTCAGCACCTTCCACGTGAACGCACCCCGGGGCAAGGCACTGTTATGGGCGCGGCATCGGCTATCGGGGCTGCGTGAGAACCCCACCTTGATGATCAATTGGCCATCGATCGATCGACCGAGGAAATCATCGGCATTGCCGACCAACTGAAGGATGTAGAGGTGCTTTGGCCCCTCCGCCTCAGCCACGAAATAGCCGAATTGCGACACCGGGCCCGGCCTGCTCGGCTTGAGTGCCTCGCGGGCAGGGGCCAGCGCGCTTTCCGCGACCTCGCTGCCCCAGAAGGTCGGTTCCGGAACGAGATCGAGCTCGAGGATCTTGCGCGCCTCGTCCGGGGCAAGCCATCTGCCATATCGGCTGATCGGAGTGCCAGCATTCGGATCGTAGGTTATCGGGGCGAAGTCAGCCACGAACGGGGCAACGTCAGGAGGAATGCTCCACGCCCTGATCGCCTCGATCGCATTGGCCCAGGAGGAGGTCTTCCGTTCAACAGCCCGCTTCCGCTGCAGACCAGCCGGAGACAGAAACTGGTCGGTCGGTCCTGCCCGATGAGAGCACTGGTAAATGCCCATAAGCTTGCCACGCTGGCTTTCCGGCGTCTCCTTACTGGTGGAGCCATAGATCAAGGCCAGAAAACCCGGTCGCGTTTCCGCCAGAATGGTGTCGCGGCGTGACTCGTCCGTGAAGGTCAGGCATGGCCAGTCCCAGGGTGTGAAACCGAAATAGCTGGTCAGCAGAACCTTCGGCTCAGGCTCTCGCAAGACCGCAAGCGGGTCGAGAATGAAGTTCCTGTCTCGTCCGTAGGCGTGGGCGAGCTCGAATGCCTCGATGCTGCGATAGGTCCCCACAACCTTTGTCGGTGCGATCTGGCTGATCACGCGCCCGTCGGTGGACCAGCAGTGCGCGTCGAACATTGCGCGCAGTCCGCCGTATTGTTCCTTGGCGATGCGGTTTACCGCGCGCTTGTCCCAGCCGGGCGACCGATCCGGGGTGCTCACGCCGCTTTCCCCTTGCCGGTCATCCTGGTGTAGAGTTCGAACAGCTTTTCCAGCCGTTCGGTGTCGTTCTTGAAGCGGCGGCCGATGTAGATGCGTTCGAGGGTTTCGTCGTTCTCCTCGTGGGCGCGGCGGAGGTTTTCGGGCATGGCTTCGGGATCATAGAGATCAGCGATGGTGGCGGGGAAGTGCGCCTCGCGCGCGAGCAGGATGTTCTCGGCGCATGCCGTAAGGTCGGCCTTGTTCTGCTCGGTCAGCTTGGGGAGCGGGAAGGTGTTCCAGCCGAGGGTGTTGGAGTAGCGGAAGTCGGTCTTCATTTTCCCGCACACAGTGGCAATCCACGTCAAGTGAAGACGCGACACAATGATTGCGAAGTTCCATATGGGCGCGTCATAAATCCCAAAAAGCAGATCACTGAGGATCGTTTCTTCGTCGAAAATGTCTGCAGGAAGATATTCTCGTCGTTCCGAGGATACCTTGGAGATCGCGATAGATCTCTTCTCAGCAACGCCCTGGATTTGAACAAATCTATGTGAACGGCCCGCGAACCCTTGTGTGGAGGGAGCCTTACTAGCAGCACGCATTTCGCTCACAGCCTGCAAGCGATCACCAACAAATGGATGATCGTGGGCGGCATCCGCATCTTCATTGGGGATCCAAATGCACCCCCTAGAGATGCCTCGGATCATTTCAAATGACCCGATGTAGCGCTTAAACCAGTAGGCATTGTCGGGAAATCGCATGCGGAGGTCGCGAGTCTGGTCTGCCTCCAAGACAAGGTGCCCGCCATCGCGCGGCTGGTTACCGTAGACCATCGGATTCAAGCCATTAACGGGAGACGACACCGGCACCACAACAACGTCTGGGGCCGGCACGAGATACGCGTTGATATTCTCGACCTCTCTGGCGACGACGCGGCCAGAGTTATCTTCAGTGAAGAGGTTGCACGGACGTTGTTGACCATGGTGCAATCCTACAATTGAGACAATCACACCTGCGTTGTGGCTCGCCAAGTTTCGCCATTTGAAAGACGGGTAAGCGAAGGAAATCTTTGCGCCTTCAGCCTTCAGTATCGGTGCAATTGTCCCTGCCTGCTGTCCCTGCCAAAGTGAGTTTGTCGTCACAAAGGCGTATTCAGCAGATGCCTCACGAGCATACTTCGCAGCCTTCAAAAGCCACCCTGATACGTAGTCGATGGCAGCTGACCGGGATTCATATTTCGCAAAGAGGCTGGCCAAGTCAGCTTTCTGCTCCCCATCTTGCCAAGCCTGCCCAAGATATGGAGGGTTCCCGCAGATGTAGGTCTCGCCCCCGGCATTCTCGAAGTCGATCTCTGACTGGTCGAGCGGCGTCTGGAACAGGTCGTCCCCGCGCACCTTCACCCCCGTTCCTGTCGGCGGGCAGATGCTCAGCCAGTCGAGGCGCAGGGCGTTGCCGCAGGTGATCCAGTTCTGGCTGTCGAGCGGCAGGAACTCGGCCAGCGCCTCCTTCTGCCCGCGATAGAGCACGTCGCACTGATATTCGGCGATGATCAGCGCGAGCCGCGCAATCTCGGCCGGGAAGTCCCGCAGCTCGATACCGCGAAAGTTGGTGAGCGGGATTTCGCTGCGACGATCGGGCTCGCCGCGCCGCCTGTTGATCTCGGCCTCGATCGCCCGCATCTCCTTGTAGGCAATCACGAGGAAGTTCCCGCTGCCGCAGGCCGGATCGAACACCCGGATCTTGGCCATCCGGCTGCGCAGGTTGAGCAGCTTGCGCGCGTTGTCGCCCGCCTCCTCCAGCTTTGTGCGCAGATCGTCGAGAAACAGCGGGTTCAGCACCTTCAGGATGTTCGGCACGCTGGTGTAATGCATACCGAGCGCGCCGCGCTCCTCGTCATCGGCGACAGCCTGGATCATGGAGCCGAAGATGTCGGGGTTGATCTTGGTCCAGTCGAGATTGCCGATGTGGATGAGGTATCCGCGCGCGGTGCGGCTGAAGCGGGGGACGTCGATATTGCCGCTGAAGAGCTGGCCGTTGACGTAGGGAAAGCCGTTCGCCCAGGTCTTGATGCCCGCCGCCGTGCGATCGGCCAGCGGCGTATTCATGGCGCGGAACAGTTCCTGTATCACCTCATGGGTGTTGTCCGCCCCGCCGCTGGTCATCCGGGTCACCGTCTCGGTGAACTTGTAGCCGGAATGGAAGATGTCGGTATCCTCGGCGAAGAAGCAGAAGATCAGCCGGGCCATGAAGTGGTTCATGTCCGAGCGGCGATCGGCTGCGGCCCACTCGGGATTGTCTTGGAGGAGGGTGACGTAGAGCTTGTTGAGGCGCCCGGTGGCGCGGATGTCGAAGCTGCTCTCCCGAATCTGCGCGACGGTGGTGATGCCGGCCAGCGGCAGGAAGAAGCCGAAGTGGTTGGCGAAATCGGGGTATGCGCAGGGGACAGTTTCGCCCGTCGTGATGTCCTCGGCCTCGAACCATTCTCCATCGGTGGCTAGGATGAAGCGCGCCTTCTGGCTGGTGGTCTTGGGGCTGTTGCGGAGCGCGGTGAGGGTGTCGCCGACGGTGCCGGGGAGGCAGGTGGCGATGTGGATGTGGCTGCGCTGGAGGACGGCGCCGGGGATGTCGGACTGATTGGTGTTGCCCTTGCGCAGCCGGTCGATCGCGGTCTTCTTGTTGCCGAAGGCTTCGAGGAACTGGAACGGGAACTCAGCAGCGTCAAACGGCTGCTGCGCGAGGTCGGTTATGGCGTCGCCGATTTCTACGGGGTTCATGGGGCGAAGGCTTACAGTGGCTTATCCCTGCCGCCAAGCGAGACAACGCATGTCTGCCAGTTTATGGCGCAGGCTCTGCATGTTAGTCGTACTATTCCTGTGCAAGAGCTCGGGGCAATGCCATCGTTGAGGGAAGGGGGCTGGGGTTGAAGTTCGCCGCAAATCTTGTTACGCTGCTGGTTTTTCTGGCGCTGGGGCTTGCTGTTCCCGCGCATGCTCAAAGCCGTGCTGGGCCTTTCACCGAGAGGCAAAGGGAGATACTGCGTACGGTACGATCGGTCGATGGCTACATCGATGAGGCATTGCACAAAGAGTTCTGGGGTCTGTTTCCGGACTCCGTTCGCGATGACCCGACCTTGCCAAACCTTCTAAACGATCTGCTCGGGCAGGTCGGCGAGGCGCGTGAGCAGTTTCAGAAGGAGACTTGGCTTAGCGCGCGGGAGAGTTTGGCATCACGAAAGGTGATCAAAACGCCCGGCTACGTTGCTGCAGTTAGGGCTCTGCGGAGCGCGACCACAAATGCCGAATTCCAAGATGGTATCGAGAAGGCAATCTCCTCTGCGGAAGGATTGCTCACCGTGGCAGCAACGGGGCAAGCCCTCCAGACGCCAGAGGGTCCGGTTTTCATCACAGAAAATCTCGTCAGCCAGGTTCTATCCGGGATCGAAGCCAGTGAGTTTCGAGGCAAGAAGCTTTTGTCGCCCGTTTGGGATGGCCGCTATGTGAGATTTGATTACCCAGATGTCCGCGTTTCGGTACTGGCCGTGACCCCATATACCCTCGAATGGAAGGATCTAGCGACACCCGAGACCGGCAGTATCAAGATGATTATGCTGTCGCAGCGGCGGGGGGCTGTTGCATGGGCCGCGATCAGCTACCTCCAGACCAAGGGACGATTTGAGAACCCCTTGCGCTCGCTGACTTCAATCGCGCGCGCGGGGATCGAGGGATCGGGCGCCGCAGGCAGGCCTCCCGTGTTTTCCAAATGGCGCGGCATGGATTCTACCGCCGCTACGGGAAGTGCGCGGACGAGCGAAGGGGATGTTTTCGTCGCTATCCGAGTCATTGAGGTACCTGAAATAAATGGGGTTCTTCAGCTTTTCGTAGCCTCTGAGCTGTCGCTTGCCGATGCGATCAACGAACGCGGGATACTTGAAGAAACGACGCAGATCGTCCCGTGAGCTTGCCCGACGTCGTCCGTCTTAACGCAGACATGGCAGCATACCTTGATTAGGTTCAGGCGTTTGAATTGACAGGAGCGCGCGATCTTCCAACGACCATAGACAATCCTCGCCGCACGCTGGGCATTGCTGTGTCCGGTTGGCGATTTTCGAGACCCGCAACCGCTTGGGCCAGCACACCGCATAGTCCGCCGGATCGATCCACCTGTTCACATGCCCACATGTGCAGCTGTGAACAATGACGACTCCTTCGTGCGCTGCCTCGCTCGCCAGCATCGCGCAGCGCCGAAAGTCCAGCCAGGCAGTCAGTTCATCGACGCCCATGATGCGGCCTATATCAGGGCTGGTGTTTGCCAGCTCGTACCCGTCGCGCATCAGGCGCTGCCCCCACCGCAACTCAGCCATCAGGCTTTGGCTGCGCGTCTGCACCGTCTCGAGAAATGCGAGCCTCGGCAGTCGGCCGATAGCAAACAACCCAGCGATGTGCCGATGGACCATTTGCGAGTCCGGGTTGAGTTTCTGCGACTTTCGGAAATGCCGGCTCAGTCGACGCTCGATCTCGCAGCTCTGCCCGACGTAGAACGGGATGCCGTTGAACGGACAATCTGCAAACTGCAGGCCAGGCTCACCAGGATCGAGAAGGGCATAGACGACGTAAGGCGCGCCTTCCGCTTCGTACCGTGCCTGTCGCTGCAAGGCCTTGAGGCGCTTTTCGATATCGATGGGATAGAGGGGCATGTCGATCTCCTTCGCTGAGTTCGACACCACCCTCCCTCTCCACTTTCTTTGGGTCTCGGCGTCAACGACCGGTTTGAAATCGGGTCGGACTATCCCGCTCCAGAAGCAGGTCGATAACGTCCGTTGCGGCGGGCACCTGTGAAGCGGATCAAGCCTGAAGCGCTGAGCGCGGCAATGTCCCGTCGCGCGGTTTTCGCACTGACCTTCCAGTGGCCACAAATGTCCGCTGCACGGCACCGATGGCCTGCTGCGACTCGGCCGAGAAACCAGCGCTGCCGCTCGTTCAGCGCATCGGTTATTGGGTCATTTATAGGGTCAGTTTTAGGGTCATTTATACGGTCATCCTGGCGACGACCCTGCCTTGGCGGCTGCGTATCGGACGTTTTTGATGGTCGGCGAGCGGCTTGTAGGTCTGCTCCCTGCCGATCATGACCCGCCCCTTGCGAGCTTTCGATAAGCCCGATCACAAACGCCCTGATCACTGGCGAGCTGGTGACCAGGCGCAGAAAGAACACAGTATCGGGACCATGTTGGCCGGAGAGCCAGTGCTTGACGGTGCGCTCGCTGGCATCCGTCAGTTTCATCACTTGTTTGACTGCACGGTGCGTTTCGCCGTGCTCCCGCTCCAATAGCTGGGCGATGGTTTCGGCGTAGGCCTGTCTTCCGGCCAGGACTCCTTCCCACTTCGGCAACTTCCTGCCCTTTTTCGGCAACATCTTCCGCTCCTCTCCGGCCTACACTGGTGAAAGTGCGGGGATGGCGGAGTGTCCGTGGTTCGCGCTGCAGCGGTTGGTCGCCCTGGCCACGGCAGCATCGTCATCGAAAGGGCGGAAATTGAAGGATTGGGGCTACGACGACAATGACGGCAGGGAACAGGCGCCGCGGCTCGTGCGGGCAGCCGAGTATGTTCGTATGTCGACTGACCATCAGAAATACTCGACCGAGAACCAGGCCGATGCGATCCGGCATTATGCTGCGGCGCGCGGGATCGAGATCGTGCGGACCTATGCCGATGCCGGCAAAAGCGGGCTGAAGATCGAAGGGCGCGACGCACTTAAGCAGCTGATCGACGATGTTCAAAGTGGCGCCGCCGATTACACCATGGTCCTGGTCTATGACATCAGCCGCTGGGGCCGGTTCCAGGACGCCGACGAAAGCGCCTACTACGAGTACATCTGCAAACGCGCCGGGATCGCGGTTCAATACTGCGCGGAGCAATTCGAGAATGACGGGAGCCCGGTCTCGACCATCGTGAAGGGCGTCAAGCGCGCGATGGCCGGGGAGTACAGCCGCGAGCTGTCGACCAAGGTCTTTGCTGGCCAAGGCCGCCTTATCGAGAAGGGCTACCGCCAAGGCGGACCTGCCGGGTTTGGGCTTCGCCGGACCTTGATCGATGAAACCGGCACGACCAAAGGCGTTCTCACGCAGGGCGAGCACAAGAGCATCCAGACCGATCGGGTGATTTTGACGCCGGGCCCGGATGAGGAGATCGCCATCGTCCGCAGCGTCTATGCCGCCTTCGTGCATGACGGGCGGAGCGAGCGCGAGATTGCCGATGATCTCAACAGCAGGGGCATTGTCACCGATCTGGGGCGGCCATGGACGCGCGGGACGGTCCACCAGCTCCTCATCAACGGCAAGTATGTCGGCGACAACGTGTGGAACCGGCAGTCGTTCAAGCTGAAGAAGAAGCGGGTCCGCAACGACCCCGAAATGTGGATTCGCAGCCCCGGCGCCTTTGAGGCGATCGTCGAACGCGACCTGTTCGATGCCGCGCAGGCCCTCATCGGCGCGCGGTCCTTCAGGCTGTCCGATGCCGAAATGATCGATGCACTGCGGACGGTTTATGAAAGCAAGGGCCTGCTATCGGGGATCATCATCGACGAATGTGAGGGTCTGCCCTCCAGCAGCGCCTATTCGTCGCGGTTTGGCAGCTTGCTGCGGGCCTACAGCTTGGTCGGCTATTCGCCGGATCGCGACTACCGCTACCTCGCGGTCAATCGTGCGCTGCGCCGGCTGCACCCGGACATTCTTCGCGAGGTCCTCGAAGGCCTGAAGGCGCAGGGCAGTGAAGCATGGCAGGATCTGGAAACAGACCGGGTCATCGTGAACGATGAGTTCAGCCTGTCCGTCGTCATCGTTCGTTGCACGCCCACGCCGACGGGCCTGCTGCGCTGGAAGATCCGCTTCGACACCTCCAAGATGCCGGACATCACCCTCGTAGTCCGCATGGACGCCAGCAACCGGCAGCCCTTCGACTACTATCTCTTCCCGAGGCTGGATGTTGCGGCCGAACGTGTTCGGCTCGCCGAGGACAACGACCTGCTGCTCGATGCCTACCGCTTCGACGCCCTCGATTTCTTCTACGAGATCGCCGCGCCCGTCAGAATTGCGGAGGCTGCCTGATGACCGTTACCCGCCCCCAGACCATCGAGATGATCCCGATTTCGCGGATCACCGTGCTCAACCCCCGGGCGCGCAACAAGCGTCAGCACCGCGAGATCGTCAACAATATCGAGACCATCGGCCTCAAGCGTCCGATCACGGTCAGCAAGCATGATGGTCCGGGCGGCACGCGCTACGATCTGGTCTGCGGCGAAGGGCGGCTTGAGGCTTTCCAGATGCTGGGTCAGACCGAGATTCCGGCGGTCGTGATCGAAGCGAGCGAGAGCGAATGCCTCGTCATGAGCCTGGTGGAGAACATCGCCCGGCGGGTGCAGCGTCCGATCGACGTGATGAACGAGATCGGTGCCCTACGGAAACGCGGTTACACCGAAGCCGAGATCTCCCGCAAAATCGGCATCACCAGTGGGTGGGTCAGCATGATCGTGACCCTGCTCGAGCGCGGCGAGGAAAGGCTGCTGTCAGCGGTCGAGACGGGGCTGATCCCCATCAGCCTTGCGATGGAGATCTCGCGCGCCGAGAGCGAAGAGGCGCAAAATCTGCTGCTCGAAGCCTACGAAACCGGCAAGCTGAGAGGGAAGAAGCTGGCTTCGGTTCGCCGGCTGCTCGACCTCCGCATGCGTGGGCGGAGCAAGTCGATAACGGTAGGGAAGTTTGGGCGGAAGGGCTCCACCCGCAAACTGACCGCCAGCGACCTGATGCAGGTCTATCAGCGCGAGGCCGAAAAGCAGCGCCTGCTCGTGAAGAAGTCGGATTTCACCCAGACCCGCCTTCTGTTCATTGTCGAGGCAATCAAGGATTTGCTCACGGATGACGGGTTTCTGACCCTGCTGAGGGCGGAAGGGCTCGAGACGATGCCGCGGGCGCTCGCCATGCGGATAGCGGGCGAAGTCGATGACTGACTGGCCATCAGCAGAGCGCCCGCCCGCAGATCCCGGCTCGGACAATCGTGTTCGGCTAGGCTTCGAGCGCCAGTCTGTGACGGTGCGCATCGATCAGATCGTACCCCTGAAGACATTGCGCGAGGGCGTGCGGGAAAGCCGGAAATATGCCCAGATAGTGAGCTCGATCAAAGCGATTGGCTTGGTCGAAGCCCCTGCCGTCGTCCCCAACCCGAAGAATTCAGAGCAGTACTTCCTCCTCGACGGCCATTTGCGCATTGAGGTGCTCAAGCAGCTCGGTATCGAGACGGTCGAATGCCTCGTCGCCAATGACGACGAGACCTATACCTACAACAAGCGCGTCAATCGCCTGCCCCCAATTCAGGAGCACCGGATGATCGTGCGCGCCATCGAGCGCGGTGTCACAGAGGCCGTGATCGCCGACGCACTCGGCCTGGAGGTAGGGTCAATCCGTGCGCGGTTCCGCCTGCTCGATGGCATCTGCGAAGAGACCGCGGACATGCTCAAGGACACCAATTGCTCGATGCGGGTCTTCGACATGCTGCGCCGCATGTCGCCGATGCGCCAGATCGAGGCGGCGGACCTGATGATCGGCCAGAACAATTACTCACTGATCTTCGCACGCGCGCTTCTTGCGGCCACCCCTGAAGATCAGCTGGCAGCACCAGCGAAGAAGGCGCGGAAGAATGACCTCACGGGCCCGACCAGCCAGCAGATTTCCCGGATGGAGCGGGAGCTTGCCACTCTCCAGACGCAGGTGAAGTCGGTCGAAGACAGCTACGGCATCGACAATCTCCACCTGACCTTCGCGCGCGGCTATGTCGCGAAGCTGCTCAGCAACGCCCGGGTCGTTCGCTGGCTCTCGAACCATCGGCAGGAATATCTGTCTGAGTTTCAGCGCATCGCGGAGATTGAAACCATCGGGTCAATGACTGCGCCTTCACCGCAGGAATGAGATGATGGAGACCTGCCGTCGGCTTCCGTGCCGATCAATCGCACATTTCCCTCTCATCACGGTCGACACAGTTGGACTGGCGATCGCGCCAAACAACACAAAGAGTTCAGTCGGCAAGGCTGCCGGACCTGGGACGTTCCTGCTGGGCGTCGCCGCGACTAGGAATGTCCCGTTATGCCGAAACTTGCCGTTGGGCTTGTGCCTTATGATCTCGGCCGCATCCGCTGACAGAGCTGACATTCGAACGCTTAGTACGACGCCCTCAAACCTGCCCCCTGTTCATCAGGCTGCACCGTGCGGTCCCTTCGGCAAAAGGCCGCTCGCCCCCTCCGTCGGCAACCTGTAAGTATCGTATATGTCAGGGCGTATCGACATCGACGTGAACGAGCAACGCGATCCAGCGATTTTGCTTTATGGCCTGTCCGCCACCGATATCCCCCGCACCTTCTACTACGACGAGACCAACAACCATCGACTAGTCTACCTGACGGACAAGGGTTTCAACGTTCCTGATCCCCGCCCTTTCGTCCTTGGCGGCGTCGTCCGTCCGCAGGAGGAGGGGCCGATCAACCTCGCGGAGTTAAGGCGCTTAATGGGCATCCAGCCCAATGCGCCGGAACTGAAGTGCGCAATGGTCGCCAAAGGCGAATTCGGAACCATGCTGGGTTCGAGGAAGCTTGGCGTATTCCTCGACTGGATCGCGCACGAGGGCTACCTGCTCCATTTCATCGCGCTCGACCCGGTCTACTTTTCTTACGTCGACATTATCGATTCGATGCCTGAGATCGGATTCTTCGACCTAGGTGGCCGATTAATTCTGAAGAATGACCTCTACCGCGTCCTCCGCCGCAATCTGGGTGCGACGCAGGCGATGCTGCGCCGCCATTCCTATCCCGCGCTGGCGGATGGCGACGTCAAGGGGTTTCTCCGCGAGCTGATCAGCCTCGTGGAGGAGGGCGACGATCTTATGCCTCACTTCAACCTGATGATGCTCAAGGGAGTCCTCCAATCGGGCAGGGCCCTCTCGTCCCTGCCTCTGCTCGGCGACACTCCCGGCCTGATCATGCGGGACTTCGCTTCCATGTTCACGCACCGCCTGTGCCTGTTCAAGGACAGCCGACACGTCCTAGACAGGGAGGATAGGGTCAGCAGGGTTCTGGAAGGTTACCGCTTCGTGGATGCGGGTCAGCCGCTCGATCTCTACCGGTTCGCCGATTCCAGGTCCGAACCCGGAGTGCAGCTCGCCGATGTCGTGGTGGGCCTGCTCGGCGCGTGCCTGACATGGCTGAGGGGAATGTCAGGCGATGATGTTCTCGCTGCTGTGGAGAGTTTGACGCCAGCCCAGAACTGCAATCGTCTCCGTCTTGTGGACCTTGTTGATCGGTCGATCAAGGAGACAGACGCCTTCGTCCAGAAGGCGATCAGCCTTGACGACATGCAGGGGCTCGAGCTGTTCCTTGAACGATGACGACGTCGTCCGGCGTCAGGATTGTTCCGGCGTGGCCGACCCATCCGATGTTTTCTCCTTTGCCGCCTCCTCGACCATCATCTCCCACAGTTCTCGGCTTTTGAGCACGATGGGCCATTGCGTCAGGTATTCCGACGGCACCGGGTGGTCGATGAAGTCGAACACCGCTGACATGTGGGACGCGATCCGCTCGAGCTCCTCGGCGCCTTTGTTGATGCTTTCAGCGTTAAGGTTGTTGAGGCGCTTCTCGGTAAGGGTACGGTGCCGCGCCTTCACGATCTCGAAGGTCCCGTCCCAAGGGTCTTGGTCGAAGTGGCTGTGCGCCAGCACGTTCCGGGTGCCGTTCAGTTCGTGGAGCCGCCCGTCGCCCACGTTCCCCAGAGCGAGATGGGGTGCGGTGTGCATCAGCAGCTGCAGATTCGTGGCTCTAGTTGCGAAGTCGCCCAGCGCAAGGTTTGCAAGGCTGCCGTCCGGCGCGAGCATCCTGACCGCCTTCGACAGAATTCCAGTCATCCAGAAGTCCACTTCGTTGTGGGCCATGATGAACCTGCCGAGCGCCTCGCGGTATCCGGCCCTGATGGCGGGGTCTGCGATCGGCTCATCAAAGTCCGGTTCGTCGAAGCCATTGTCGTAACGGTCCGCTGGATCATCGTCGGCATCGTCACTCATCGCGCACCTGTCTGTTCGAACGGAAGGTCTTCTTCACGACCGTGTCGCGCAGATTGCGCGAGTGCTGGGTCTAAGACGCGTCTACAGCGATCTTCGACCAAACCGGTCATTACTTCTGGCAAGCCCCAGCCTCGTCATCGAGAAGACCTGTGCCAGTTTGCCTGGACATTGAAAACGGTTACATCTCAGGAGCGGACAAGATTCTTGTGTTTCCAAACGTCTGAGCGATTGGCTGCTTCCGTTTGCCGTCGTATAGCGCCGCAGTGCGTGAAGAAATTTGTCCGAATATTCTGATGGCATCATGTCGAGTGGGGGCACCGCTCACATGTTGAACGTCCTCGCGCTCGAACTCATCGCCGACGTCATGAAGTGGGAGAACGAGGAGGCCACTCGAGAATACGCCTGGCTCCGGCTCATCTCTTCGATGAAATACGACGGGTATTCCGACTTTAGGGCCGGAGTGCGCTTTCTGGAAAGTCTGGTGTCCTGGCTCAGGCAATTCGACGAAGCTGACAGGGCGGCTGCCTACTCGTTCGTCAAGGAGAGGCTTGTCTACATCTCCGGCCTCGAAATGCAGCGGGTCATCGAGACGTTTATCCCTGAAGTGGTCTTCCCATACCTGCGGGTCTCGGTTGCCGAGGAGTTCGGGATCAAGCCCTACGAGGTTTGGCAGACAATGGAAACGGCAGCGGCCTTCGGTCGACGCCTCCGCCGCTGCCTCTTCGTGGGTCTGAGCGACGGAAGCCGGATCGATGTGCTGCGCCGGGCCAACGCGGGCCGACTGTCGCAGGAGCAGGTCATCCCCATGATGAACGTCGACGATGAGAAGTGGAAGAGTCTCGCGGAGGACCTGATGAAGGAACTCGGCAATGACGCCCGCTTCGACGACGTCTACCTCATCGACGACTTCACGGCGTCGGGAACGACCTTCATCCGGTTTCCAGACGGCAAACCCAAAGGCAAGCTTCACAAGTTCGAGAGCATCGTGCAGAACGCAAAGGAAAGGCTCGTTGGCGCAGGTGAGGCCTTCCCGCTGTCGGACCAGTACACGCTGCATATCCACCACTACGTCTCGACGGTGCAGGCGCACGATGCGCTGGTCGAGCGGGTGACGGAAGCAGGCCAGAGGCTTGCCGGAAAGAGCTTCGGCAATTGGCAAATAACCGAGGGTATGCTCCTGCCGTCCGATATCCGCGTCGCCACGATCGACAAGGAGACGGGGGGCGTCACAGCCATAAGGCCGACGGATGGTCCGATCGTCGAGCTTTGCAGCCGGTATTACGATCATGAATTGTTCAAGCGGCTGGAGAAGCATTGCAGGGAGGCGGGTCAGAGCGACATGAAGTATGGCTACGCGGACTGCGCCTTGCCGCTCGTTCTCGAACACAACACTCCGAACAACGCCGTGCCTCTTCTGTGGGCAGAGACCAACGGCAAGGCTGGGAATCCGATGCATCCGCTTTTCTTCCGGCGCGACAGGCACGGCTGATGGCGAACCCATTCCTCCGACGCGCAACTGAGTATGTCCGGGATGATGCCTCGTTCCTCTCAATCGTTAGCCCTGCTCCCCTTACGACGTTCCTCGCGACCAGCAAGAGCAAGGACGACATGTTCGAGGTCCCGGTCCGCATCATAGGGGCTCCGGGCAGCGGCAAGACGATGCTCGCGACCCTGGCCGAGTTCCACATGGTCGAGACGATCCTGAGTGATGAGACGAATCCCACCAATCGGACCCTCGCGGACGCACTCGCGCAAGCCGGATTCCTTCGAGACGGCAAGCCGAGCGTCGCCGCCGTGCGGGTGCCGATGGAGTCGGAGTACCGCGACTTCTGGGAGCTCTCCTACGATCCGCTGGTGAAGACGAAGCTCGCCTTCTGGCTTGTTCAGGCCCGAGCGATGCTCGGCCTCATCCGCAACCTGACGGTGAACCGGACGAGGAGCATCGAGGCGATCGAGTTCGTGCCGCGCGCCAACTACGAAGCGCATCTCGAGCAGATCGGCGGGCTTACAGCGGTCGGCATCAGGGACCGTGCGCTGGCGGTCCAGCGTGCGATCTATTCGGTAGGGGCGGGCCTTCGCGAACCAAAGCTAGAAGATCTGCCGGGCGACGCGACGGCGCCGTATGCTCCGTTTGACGCGATCAGCGGAATCCGCGTCGAGTGGCAGGGCGAGATTATCGAGATGAACCCCCTTGTCATGCTGGACGACGTGCACGCGCTGCATCACGACCAGCTCGAGGCGATGTTCGGCATGCTGTCCCACCGCGAGATGAAGTTCGGTCGTTGGATGATGATGCGGCTCGACGCTCTCAGCCCGGGAATGGTCATGCGCTCGCCCGCCAGGCAACCGACCCACAATCGTGCGACTGGTCGAGACTTCCGCGACATCCGGATGCAGGGCGACGGCGCCGAGAAGAAGGACAATTCGCGCAAGCAGTTTCGAACGATGGCGCGGGACATGGCCAAGCGCTACCTACCGATGGTCGAGGGTCTGCGGAACCGCAACGCCACGGACATTGATCGTCTCGTCCCCGGCCAACCGCCCAGCATGACGCTGGGCCAGCTCAGGGAGCTGGAGGACCGCGTGGCGAAGGACCAGAACAAGCTGAAGATCGGTCCCAGCCGCCGCAAGGAGATCGACGCGATCGTGGAGGACTACATAAGGCGCACGAAATCCTATGACGACGGTCCCGAGGTGGCGCTTGCGATGAAGCGGATACTGCTCCATCGCTACGCCGTCCGCATCGCCCGGTCTACGCCCTCCCTTTTCGAGGACATGGATCCCGAGCCGAAGACTCCCCTGAAGGCCGACTCGGATGTCGCCCACGGTGCCCGACTCCATCTCCATCACGAATTCGGCCGGCCCCTCCACTACGGGATCGACGACGTCTGCGATGCAAGCAACGAGAACGCTGAGGTCTTCTTGCAGTTCGCCGGAGATCTCGTCGCGAATGTGGAGACGAGAGCGATCAGGAACAATGCCCTCGCTCTCCCAGCGCGGGAACAGCAGTCGATCCTGATCACGAAGGCGAAATCGATCATGGACGCTTGGTCGTTTCCCCATGCCCAGCGCGTTCGTGACCTCGTCGATGCGATCGGTCGGGACTGCCGCGAGGAATCCCTCCTGCCGAACGCGCCGCTTGGCGCGGGTGCAAACGCGGTTGCCATCACCGAGGAAGAGATGGAGAGCCTCTCGCAGGAGGACGAGCTGGCAAGCGTACTCAAGTATGCCATCGCCAACGGCGCGATCACGATTGAGCGCAACTACGGCCAGGGGAGCAAGCTATGGGCGCTCATCGAGGTGACCGGCACGGTCGCTCTCGTGTATGGGCTAACCTTCAATAGGGGAGGTTTCCTGCCTCAGAAGCTGGATTACCTCCGCAGAGCGTCGGGCCTGATCGATGCGTAGGCATTGGGAGAACTGCATCACCAACTTTGACGATGACGTTGACGGATTCGTCGCCGACTACTTCTCGGATCCTGATCGTCGCGTGCTGCTCGTGGCGGCCGCCGGTTTCGATCCGCGGTCCCAGCGCATATCACGAATGCTTGCGACTACGCTCGGGGATCGCCTCTCTGCTTTTTACATCCGCGAGGAGAGGCATGGGGCCTCCGATGCGCTCGTCACCAGAGCGGACGAGAACGAGGCGGCGCTGAAGGTGATCGTGCCGGACAGCGAGTTCGTCAGGATCGACGTGTTCGCCGACGATGGAGCGCCGGTGGGCGGAGCCCGCATCGCGGCGCGGCTGAGTCAGCATCCCGTGCCCGACGCGGTCACCGACGTGATCCTAGACCTCAGTGCCCTCTCGATCGGCGTTGGCTTTCCCGCGGCGCGCATGCTGCTCGAGGATTGCGAGGCGACAAGCCATCGCGCGTTCCACCTCATGATCGTCTCGAACCCCGAGATGGACGACCGCATATCCAACGTACCGTCCAGCAGGCCGGGGTCCGTTAGGGGCTTCTCGCCCGCTATCGAGGCCGAGGGGCAGGGACTAGCGCAGGTCTGGATACCCCAACTCGCCAAGGGGCGCGGGCTCGCACTCACCCAGATCGGGGCGAACATCCCGAGGCGCTACAAGATATGCCCGCTGCTTCCCTTTCCAGCGCGCAACCCGCGCCGGGCCGACGATCTGCTCGCCGAGTACCAGACCGAGCTCGTGAACGAATGGGCGGTGGACCCGAGGGACGTGGTCTACGCATCGGAACGCAACCCGCTCGACTGCTATCGGACCCTGTCCACGCTCAAGACGCGCTTCGATCGCACCATGAAGGGGACCTACGAACCTCGAATGGTCCTCTCACCGGTCGGCAGCAAGGTTCTCGCTGCGGGAGCGCTGATGGCGGCAATCGAGCATGACATGGCGGTCCACTACCTCGAGACGGAGAGCTATTTATTCGAGGACGCGGGGCCGGCACCGGGCGATCCTCCGGACATGACTGTCCATCTGATCCTCTCTGGGCCGCTCTACGCGAGTTTCGACAAGTCGACAGCGAAGTCATGATCACTCCGGTCTTCAGCGAGAAGTTGGACTCGCTTCCCGGCACACTCGACGAGCTCAGGTCGTTTGACGCGAGCGGGATGGCGAACGCGCTCGCGGGTGGTGGGAGGCGGCATGCGGTGGCGATCGGCTCCGGCGGCTCCGCGATCGCCGTCGAATATCTTGCTCGCTGCAGGGAGACGCTGGGCTTGGGGCCCACGACGGTCCAGACCCCCATGGGTGCGGTCCTGGACGAGAGCGCGCTCACCGGAAGCGATGTATGGCTGTTCAGCGCCGGCGGCGACAATCCGGACGCAGTCGCGGCCTGCCGCGCCGCCTTCGACCGGAAGGCGAGCGCAGTGCACCTGGTCACGCGAAGCACGGACGGCGCCGCGGCCGATCTTATCCGAAGATCGGGAGGCACTATCCATCTGGTGCCGGTCTCGGATCGCAAGGACGGCTACCTCGCCACTCATTCCATCCTCGCCATGATGGTGGGGCTGCTGCTCTCGTGCGACCTAGTCTCGGGCGAACCCACAGGCGCATCGGCGCTGCTGGACGTCGTGGCTGCGCATCTTGTCGAAATGCGGGATGCCGGGTTGAGGGACTCACGCTTTGCCGCCCTCTCGGGCGTCCGGCGCGGTGACACCGTGGTGGTTGTCTCCGATACGCGGCTGGCCGCTGCTTCGGTGCTCCTCGACACGTCCATCTGGGAAGCGTGCCTATGCCATGTGCAGAGTACTGACTTTCGGAACTTCGCGCATGGTCGGCACGGCTGGCTGCACCATCGGGGCAATGAGACGGTACTGGTGGCGTTGACCGGAGGTGACAGCGCTGGCGCTTGGTCGGCCATCGACGGACTGCTCCCACTGTCACTGAGGCGGATCGCTATGGATTATGGCACCTGCGGCCGGCTCGAGAACGTCATTGCGGTCATCGATGGCCTCGGGCTTGTCGAGGCGATCGGCAACTCCGTCGGGATTGATCCGGGGAAGCCAGGGATTGGTGAGTTCGGTCGTCCGATCTATGAGAGCCGGTCGCTTGTGGAACTGGCTGAGACTTTGCCCGCGAATGTCCGCCACAAGCGGGCGGCCATGGCGAAGGCGGACAGCTGGGACGGCGGCGGCGATCCCCTCCATATGGTGGGCGATGCGCGCCTGAGGGCCCTAGCGGACGCCAGTATCGGTGGCATAGTCATGGACTACGACGGCACCGTCGTGACGACGGACGGCCGCTACGGACCTCCGGACCCTCAGATAGTGGAGGAGCTCGTCCGCCTTCATGGTCTAGGTTTGCGCATCGGCTTTGCGACCGGCAGGGGCGGCTCCGCCGGCGAGGAGCTGCGGAAGGCCCTCCCGCAGGAGATGCTGACCGCCGTGCCAATCGGATACTACAACGGCGGACATTTGCGCGCGGCTCACGTGGACATTGATGCCGACCCGGCGTCAGCCGACGATGCGATTGCGGCGACGGCGGGCTGGCTGGAGGAACGCGGCGACCTTTTTGCGGAGCACCGCTTCAAGCATCGCGCCATCCAGATCACCGTTGATATGGATCGCCTGCGGCACCCCTATCGCTTCGCCGCCGATCTGCGCGACTGCCCGGCGTTCGCCGACGGCAGGGTCCGCGTGACCGGTTCCGGCCACAGCTACGACATCGTGCCGGCGTCTTCGTCAAAGCTCGCTGTGGTTCGGGAGCTCAGGAACGGCATGCCGGCGGATGCCGAGGTGCTGTGCTTCGGGGATAGCGGCTCCCGGCCGGGCAACGACCACGCATTGCTATCCCATTCATTCGGCATCAGCGTAGGGGACGTTTGCGCTGCGGCGGACGGTTGCTGGTCCATGTTCGGCTTCCATCCCGTCGGCCCCGAAGCCCTTCTCCGAATCCTGAGGAGTCTGGTAGCATCGGACGCTGGGGGGATTCGCCTCGACCTCGCGTCACTGGGTCTCGACAGGTGACACTAAACGAGTACAAAAAGTGAACATGAGCGCTGCGAAATCTTTGAACGAGAATCGGATCGACGTCGCCGGAACCGGTTTCACGGTGCTCGACCGGGTCTACGCAGATGGGGACTTCGCCGGTGAGGCGTTGGGGGGATCCTGCGGCAACGTCCTGCTTTCGCTCGCCATGCTCCACCGCCAGGTCGCACCCGTCCTGCTGCTGGGCGACGACGATGAGGGCGGGCGGCTCGTAGATGAGTTTATGGAGGCCGGTGCCATCACGGACTTCATTAGGCGTCGCGCCGATCTGCGCTCGCCGGTCCTGGCGCAGACGCTGGACACCGACCTGGGCCAGCATGACTTCAGCTTCGTATGCCCGGAGACGAGCGAGGATTTCCCGCGGTACGAGCCCATCGGTGTCGAGGAAGTCTCGTTGGCCAAATCGATGCTCGCCCAATGTGCCGTCTTCTATGCGGACCGGCTGTCGGAGAGCATACTGGTGGCCATGAGGACGGCGGGAGCGGCCGGCGCGGTGGTATTCTTCGAACCTTCGGACATCGAGTACGATGATTTGTTCGACGAGGCGCTTCGGATCGCGACGATCCTCAAGTTCTCGGAGGATCGCCTAGGCGGACGGCTTGCGGACCGTGTCTACAACTGCATCATGATCGTCACCCACGGATCCGATGGCCTCGAGGTGCGGGATGGCGAGCAGACGATCTGGTGCGACGCGATCGACGCACCGGAGGTTCTGGACACCTGCGGTTCAGGCGACATGGTCAGCGTCGGAGTGATCGACTGGGTGCTCGCGAACGGCTTCGGTACGGCGCGGCTCACGGCCGGGGCGCTCCTTGGAGGCATCGTGGCCGGGCAGCGGCTAGCAGCGGAGAACTGCGCCTACGCCGGTGCGCGCGGGCTGTTCAGGACGCGAGGCGCCGAATACGTCCGCGGGATACTCGGCGCCAGTGCGAGGCCGTTGTCAGGGGATCACGCGGCTACCACGAGGTAGGCGTCGAATCCCGGAGCCGCGTTGCGCAGTTCCGCGCGAAGTTCCATCAGCATTACGCCCAGCATGTTGCGCCCGACGCCGTTGACCTCCCCCCAGAGGCGGTTGACCTCGTTGTCAACCGTGGCCGT
Organism: Novosphingobium sp. DS6-6; assembly: GCF_057784975.1. Lineage (NCBI taxonomy): Bacteria > Pseudomonadati > Pseudomonadota > Alphaproteobacteria > Sphingomonadales > Sphingomonadaceae > Novosphingobium > Novosphingobium sp. DS6-6. Next base: position 51,104 of record NZ_JBYNTS010000015.1, read on the forward strand.
CTCGATGAGCTGCGCATCGCCGGTCGAGAGGAGAAGGTCGCGCAGGTCCGCGTGCTGGGTGAACTTGGCGCGCAGCACCGCCCGCATGCGGTCGAACTTGCTCGTCGACCAGCCGGGGGCGACGTCCCAGTAGTATAGGCCATGGGCCGCCATCGCTAGGAGCGAAGGCGACGGAGCCTCCATAAGCCACTTCTTGACCTCGGCCTTCCGTGCTTTCCCGGCCTGATAGGCGTGCTCGCTCGTCGGGTAGAGCTCGCCCTCAAACTCTATTTCGCGGCGGTAGAGGTTGCTGAAGGCGCCGAAGGGCTTCTCGCTAGCCCGATAAAATCGGATCTCGTCCATCGATCACTCCTTGCAAATTTGCATCACTTTAGTCATGCTAATTTGCATGAAGCCAACAAGCAAGCAGTTAAGTTCGCTCCAGAGGAGAATTGCGGACAGGTATTCGGCCAGCGGGCGCAGCAATGCCGAGATCGGGCGGCTCGCGTCCGTGCATCCGAGCCAGGTCGGGCGCATCTGCTCCGGGAACTTCAAGACCGTCAGCGCCAATGTGGTGCAGGTGTGCCGCGTTCTGGGGGTCAAGGTGCCGAAAATGGGGGAATCCTCGCGGATGGATCCAGAGTGGGCGAAGGCGAATGCCAGCCTGCGTCGGATCTGGGACCAGACGCCTCAGGGCGCGGCGACGATATGCAGGGTGCTGGACGCCATTGCAGATTTGCACGTTCCGGAAATGCACGCCGATAGCACCCGTTCGGAGAAGCAGGACGCGTGAGCGGATCACCAAGAACTATCTGCAGGATGAGGAGGTGGAGACGCTGACGCGTTCACACGCTTCCTCGACGATGGCCGGATCTGCCTCACCAACAATGCCGCCGAGCGCGCGCTCCGCTGCATCCCGCTCGGCCGCAAGGCGTGGCTGTTCTGCGGCTCCGACCGCGGCGGGCAGCGCGGTGCGATCATCTACACCCTGATCCAGACCGCGAAGCTCAACGATATCGATCCGCAGGCCTGGCTCGCCGATGTCCTCGCCCGCATCGCCGATCACCCGGCAACCAAGCTCGACAAGCTCCTGCCGTGGAACTGGGCGCCGCGCACCACAGCCATCGCCGCCTGACCCGGTCTACGCGCCGACCAGCATCACACCGCGGTCTTCACCGGATGCATACGCTCGTCCCTATTCGGAGCGATCTTCGCCCCTTCTCGGGTGCGGACCCGGATAAGTCGTTCTCAAACTCGGTGAAAGCTGTAAGTATGTCGAAGAAGACTCTCAGTCTTCCCAGCGGTCTTTCGCAAGTTCGCTGATAGAAGGCCGTGCATGGGCGAAAGCCTTTTTGTCAGCGACGCTCACGTTGAATGAGGCGACTGCTTCGATATCCATTTGCGCCGTGATCATCTTGTACGCCGCCCGTTCAAGATGGCGGAAATAGTCGCGATCTGCGATCACATACTGCTCGCGGCCGTGGGTGGTCAGGATCACGGGCTGCGTCTTTGCAAGCTTGAGGCACTCCTCAATGTCGCTGTGAAATCGGGTTATGGGAATCCTAGAGCACAATCCGACCTGATAGAATCGTGGGGGATTTCCTTGGCGCTGGAAGTCTGATTCATTCTGTGTGCTGGGTAGGAGGCCAGCAGGCATGGTCAGACCGATATCGGAGGATTTGCGGTCGCGGGTGATCGCGGCCGTTGAGGCAGGTCTGTCGCGGCGGGCAGCTGCTGATCGATTTGGCGTCGCGGTGGCAAGTGCCGTGCGCTGGGTCCGTGAATGGCGGGAGA
>NZ_JBYNTS010000016.1:0-48461 GCF_057784975.1 Novosphingobium sp. DS6-6
GCAAATCCTCGGATATCGGTCTCACCATGCCTGCTGGCCTCCTATCCAGCAAACAGGATGAATCAGATTTTCAGCGCCAAGGGAACCGCAAACGACTCTATCAGGTCGGATTATGCTCTAGTCGCTGGGCATCTGGAGGACCGGCTGCTCGACCCAGCACGGCTAGAGGAGGTGCTGGCGACGGTTCTCGACCGGCGACAAGAGCGCACCGAGCGCCGCCGCGATCACATCGCCGAGCTGAACAAGCGGGCGACGGAGACAGACCTGCGCCTCAAACGCTTTACGACGCCATCGAGAGCGGCGTTGCCGACTTGGATGACCCTGACCTTAAGGACCGGATTGCCAGTCTCAAGGCCATACGAGACCAGTCGCGCGTTGACGCCGACCGCGCATCGGCCATTCTGGAAAGCGCGGGGCAGAGAGCCATCACCGCGCCGATGCTCGCGAAGTTCGCGCAGACCGCTCGCCACCGGATGCGTTTACCCGGTGGCGGCTATCGCCGAGACCATCTCCGCGCCCTCGCCCAGCGCGTTGAGGTAAACGACGGTGAGGTACGTATCATGGGATCGAAGTCCGACCTGTTGCGGACCCTTGCCGCCGCAGGGGGCTCCGGAACACTGCCGGGCGCAGTGCCCAGCTTTGTTCCGAAGTGGCGGAGAGGGTGGGATTCGAACCCACGGTACGGTTGCCCGTACACCGCATTTCGAGTGCGGCGCATTCGACCACTCTGCCACCTCTCCATGAAGTGCCGTGCAATGGCAGCGCTGGCACTGCCCCGGTCGAGGCCCGGGCCACTAGCGTAGGTTTCAAGGCTTGCCAAGAGGAAAGGCGCTTTTTCCCCAACCACACTTTCCCAAAAGGCTTGCTTGTTTCGCAAGTGCCGCAAACCTATATCCCGACCATGTCGACCTTTGCCGAGAACACCAGTTACTTTTCGTATCAGGCCGGACGCCAGATCTCGGTGCCCGCAGTGAGCGAGGCGCGCTTTGCCATCGGCGATGTGGTGCGTCACCGCCTGTTCGGTTTTCGCGGCGTGGTTTTCGATGTCGATCCGGTTTTTGCCAATAGCGAAGAATGGTATGAATCCATTCCCGAGGACTTGCGCCCCCTGCGCGATCAGCCATTCTACCACCTTCTGGCCGAAAACGACGATAACAGCTACGTCGCTTATGTCAGCCAGCAGAACCTGACAGCCGATGCCGAGGCGGGGCCGGTCGATCATCCTTCGCTGCGCGACATGTTCGAAGGCTTTGCCGATGGGCGTTATCGCCTGCGGCGCAGCCTTTCGCACTGAGCCTGTCCGCAGCGCATAGCACCTCAGCGCTCGTTACTGCCCCGGCCGCTTGTTCAGGCCTTGAGCTTCCACCCGGAACGCAAGAGACCATACAGCGCGAGGCCCAACACCAGATTCAGAACGCCGAGGCCGATTGCGCCGTGCAGCACGGCCATGTTGCTGCTGCCGATGTCGCTCTGGCCCAGGAAGCCGTAGCGGAAGCCCGAGATCACGTAAAAAATCGGGTTCAGGCGGCTGACGGTCTGGAATGCCGGGGCCAGCCGGTCGATCACGTAGAACGTGCCGGACAGCATCGACATGGGCGTGATGATGAAATTGGTGACGGCGGCATTGTGATCGAATTTCTCCGCCCACAGTGACGTGAGCACGCCGATCAGGGACAGGAGAATCGAACCCATCAGGCCGAACCAGACGACCGCCCAGGGGTGGCGCACTTCCAGCGAAACGCCAGGCCAGAACACCATGGCCGCCGCCACGGCCAGGCCCACCAGGATCGCGCGGGTAACGGCCGCGCCCACCAGCGCCGCCAGCAGTTCACCCTCAGAAATGGGCGGCATAAGATAGTCGATGATCGTGCCCTGGATCTTGCCGCCGAGCAGGCCGAAACTGGCATTGGCAAACGCGTTGTTGATCATGCCCATCGCAATCAGGCCGGGGGCCACGAAGCTGGCGAAAGGCACGCCGAGCACCATCCGGCCGCCGCCGCCCAACGCCAGGGTGAAAATCATCAGGTACAGCAGCGTGGTAATCGCCGGCGCCCAGATCGTCTGGGTCTGCACCTTGAAGAAGCGGCGCACCTCCTTCATATAGAGGGTCCAGAGCCCGACACTGTTGAAGCTGCGGAAAATCGGCTGTCCGGGCGGCGGAAAACCGGCTAGATGCCCGTAAGCCTGACCTGCGGCGATGCCTGATACGGCAGTACCGGGGTCGAGCGGTTGCGTTTCTCCGGCAGGGGACGGGAATTGATTGGCCATGGGCTGCGCGGTATCGCGCGCCGGGGCCGATGGCAAGACATGGAAAAGGCAAGGGTCACGCCCACGCCGATGCAAGGGTTTTTGAACGGATGAGCTGGACCGACGAGCGGATCGAAAAACTGACCAAGATGTGGGAAGGCGGCGCTACCGCCAGCCAGATTGCCGAGGAACTTGGCGGGGTCAGCCGCAACGCCGTTATCGGCAAAGCGCATCGGCTGGGATTGAAGGCGCGCCCTTCCCCGGTGAAAGCGAACGACCTCAAGGCCAACGACCCCAAGGCCAACGACCCCAAGGCCAACGACCCCAAGGCCAACGACCTCAGGGCTAACGACCTCAGGGCCAGCGACCTCAGGGCCAGCGACAGGGCCGAAGCAGCACCGGCCGCGAGGCCCGCAAAGCCTGTGCCGCCCGCCCCCACCGTGGCCGCGGAGGCCCGTGCGCCCGCGCCGAAGTCCGCGCCCGCGCAAGTGGCCGCAGACGCCCGGCCCGCGCCAGCCCGTCCGGCTGCGCCCATTGCCGCTCCAACCTCGGCAACCGCCGATGCCGCCGGCCAGACCGACGCGGCCGCCCCGCCGGCACCGCGCGTCGTTTCCGTCGGCCCTGGTGGTTTCCTGCGGCAGGGCCCAGGCGATCAGCAGGCCCCGATCCCCCCTGCCCCGCCCCGCCGTCTGGTGCCGGCCCGGCCCAGCCCCGAAATTGCCGACAAGACCAGCCTGCTCGATCTCAACGATCGTATCTGCCGCTGGCCGATGGGCCATCCTGGAGAACCCGATTTTCATTTCTGCGGCGAAAAAGTGAATCCCGGTTTCCCGTATTGCGTGGACCATTGCGGCCGGGCCTATCAGGCCCAGTTGCCGCGTGGTCATCGGCGCCCGCCCCCGCCCATGCCGTTCGGCGGGCCACGCGTTCGCTGAGGCTGCATTACGCGCGATCGCCAGGTTTTGGCGCTCAATTATCAGGTGTTTCAGGGCCGCGCTCTTAACAGGAGTGCGGCCCTGTCGTTCTGGCCGGCATGGCCAAGCATGACCGGCGAGCGGATAGCCCCTTCCAGCGCCTGTGGCAAAAGCTGGGCCTGGGGCCTGGGACAAGCGATTGTGCCGATGTGGCCCGCACCGCGAAAGCCCTGGCAGCCCGCCGCGCCCTGCTGGCACGCATCGCGGCCCTGCTGGTCGATCACGATCTGCCGATCACGCCTTTCACGCTGGTCATGGCCCATGATTGCGTAACCGGTGCCAATCCCCGGCTCGCCGAACTGCTGGTGCGGCGCATCAGCGCCGGGCTGATCGTGGACGTTGCCTGGCTGGAACAGGCCTTGCGCCATCCCACGCAGGGCCTTGCCGCCGAGCAACTGGTCGTACTGCTGTGCCATGTTCGCGAAAACCTGGCGGCGTTCGATCGCAGCACCCATGGCGCCATGCAGGCAAGCGACGATTTTTCCGACACGCTGCAAAGCCATCTTGCGGACATGGCCAAAACGGGCGCCGACGAAGCGCTGGTACGCGATCTGGCCCAGGCCACAAAAGCGATGCTCGATCAGGCGAGCGCATTGCACGCCGAGCTTGCCGCCAGCCGCAAGCGGACCGCCGAACTGCAGAACATGCTCGAGCAGGTGCAACGCACGGCCGACGAAGATCACCTGACCGGCCTCGCCAACCGCCGCGCGTTCGAACGCCAGTTCGCGCAAGCCCTCGAAATCGCCCGCGCCGATGCGACGCCGCTCTGCGTGGCCGTCGTCGATATCGATCATTTCAAGCGGATCAACGATCGTCACGGGCATACCGCCGGCGATCGCGTGCTCCAGGTGATGGCCGAAACGATTGGTGCCCTGCAAGAGGTGGGGTGCATCGTCGGGCGGATCGGTGGCGAGGAATTTGGCGTGCTGTTTCCGGGGCGCGCGCCTTCCCAGGCGCAGGCCTTGCTCAACAGCGTCCGGATCAAGATGGCGAAGCGGCGTCTTATCAACCGCACCAATGGACTGCCCTTCGGCCATGTCACGTTTTCGGCGGGGATTGCCGACGCGGTGGCGTGCAATGACCTTGAAAGCGCGCTCACGGCGGCAGACGGCGCGCTCTATGCAGCCAAAGGCGCTGGCCGCAATCGCGTGGTATTGACCGACTGCGTTTGACCGGTCGCGCGCTGAAACGCGGCGACAGAGCGCATCATGGATCTTTACTGCATCTTCTTGCCCCGGCTGCGTTGACCGCCGCCCCGTTCACCCGCGCGCACGCAGCGACAGTCCTCGACGAGGCTTGCACCGGCAGGGATTTCTAGGTCCGGGCATCTGGGGGACCGTGACTCACGACATTTCCGCGACCTGCGTAGCGAGCAAGCCGTGATCGCAAATCCAGATATCGCAGGGCATCGACAGGAAAGGCTCGCACCGGGTGATGCGAGCCTTCCTTGTTATTGCCTTATGTCGGCGGAACCTCAGTCGTCAGACTTGAGGAACGCCGGCATGTGATCGGGCGCCGGGCCTTCGTCGCGGTCTCGACGCGGGCGGTCACCGCCTTCGCGGCGGGGGCCGCGATCGCCGTCGCGGCGCGGGCCGCGATCACCGCGGGGGCCGCGACGGTCGCCACCCCGGTCACCCCGGTCGCTGCGCGGTTCACGCGGTTCGCGCGCGGGGCGGGTGTCTTCCAGCGCTTCGCCGGTTTCCTGGTCCACCACGCGCATCGACAGGCGCACTTTGCCGCGGTTGTCGATCTCGAGGACCTTGACCTTGACTTCCTGGCCTTCCTTGACCACGTCGCCCGGCTTTTCCACGCGCTCGTTCTTCATTTCCGACACGTGGACGAGGCCGTCCTTGCCACCCATGAAGTTCACGAAAGCGCCGAAATCGACGATGTTGACGACCTTGCCGTTATAGACCTTGCCCACTTCGGGTTCTTCGACGATGCCGAGGATCCAGTTCTTGGCCGCTTCGATCTGCGAAAGATCGGACGACGAGATCTTGATCAGGCCTTCGTCGTCGATGTCTACCTTGGCGCCGGTTTCAGCAACGATCTCGCGGATCACCTTGCCGCCGGTGCCAATCACTTCGCGAATCTTGGACTTGTCGATCTGGATCGTCTCGATCCTGGGCGCATGGGCCGAAAGCTCGGTCCGCGCCGTGCCTAGGGCCTTGGTCATCTCGGCAAGGATATGCGCGCGGCCTTCCTTGGCCTGGGCCAGAGCCTGACGCATGATTTCCTCGGTGATCCCGGCGATCTTGATGTCCATCTGCAGCGAGGTGATGCCTTCGCTGGTGCCGGCCACTTTGAAATCCATGTCGCCGAGATGGTCTTCATCGCCCAGAATGTCGGAAAGGACGGCAAAGTCCTTCCCTTCCAGGATCAGGCCCATGGCAATGCCCGAAACCGGGCGTGCGATCGGCACGCCGGCGTCCATCATCGAAAGACAGCCGCCGCACACCGTGGCCATCGACGAGGAACCGTTGGACTCGGTCACGTCGGACAGCACGCGGATGGTGTAGGGAAACTCGTCCTTCGTCGGCAGCACGGGGTTGAGCGCGCGCCAGGCCAGCTTGCCATGGCCCACTTCGCGGCGGCCCGGCGCGCCGAAACGGCCCACTTCACCCACCGAATAGGGGGGGAAGTTGTAGTGCAGCATGAAGCGCTGGTAAGTGAGCCCGTCGAGCCCGTCGATCATCTGTTCCGCATCCTTGGTTCCAAGGGTGGTGGTGCAGATGGTCTGAGTCTCGCCGCGGGTGAACAGCGCCGAACCATGGGTGCGCGGCAGGAAGCCGACCATGGATTCGATCGGGCGCACCTGGGTGACCGAACGGCCGTCGATACGCTGCCCGTCCTTGAGGATCGCACCGCGCACGATTTCCGCTTCCAGTTTCTTGAGCGTCTTGATCGCCACCATCTGCGTCTGCGGGGTTTCATCCGCGAACAGCACCTTGGCCTTGGCGCGCACCTCGTTGAGCGCGTTGGAACGAGCAGACTTGTCGGTCAGCTTGTAGGCGGCGGCAATATCGCCGCCCACGCCCGCCTTGAGTTTCGCCTTGATGTCGGCGGTGTTGTCCGACAGGTCGATTTCCCAGGGGTCCTTGGCGGCCTTTTCGGCCAGGTCGATGATCGCCTTGACGACCTTGCGGCTTTCCTCGTGGGCAAAGACCACCGCGCCGAGCATTTCTTCTTCGGTCAGTTCCTTGGCTTCGGATTCCACCATCATCACGGCGGTGTCGGTAGCAGCGACGACCAGATCGAGCCGCCCGTTGGCCGTTTCGGCCAGCGACGGGTTGAGCTGATATTCGCCATCCTTGAAGCCGACGCGCGCCGCACCGATCGGGCCCATGAAAGGCACGCCGGAAATGGTGAGCGCAGCAGATGCGGCGATCATGGCGACGATATCGGGTTCGGTTTCGCCGTCATAGCTCATCACCTGGGCAATGACGTTGACTTCGTTGTAGAAGCCTTCGGGGAACAACGGGCGCACCGGGCGGTCGATCAGGCGCGAAACCAGCGTTTCCTTTTCGGTGGCGCCGCGTTCACGCTTGAAGAAGCCACCGGGAATGCGGCCGGCGGCCGAAAACTTCTCCTGATAGTGCACGGTCAGCGGGAAGAAGTCCTGTCCTTCCTTCACCGACTTGGCGGCGGTCACCGCGCAAAGCACCACGGTTTCGCCATAGGTGGCCAGAACGGCACCATCGGCCTGGCGCGCGATGCGGCCGGTTTCCAGAGTGAGGGTTTTTCCGCCCCACTCCAGCGATACGGTCTTGACGTCGAACATGAATATTCCTTCAGCCCGCAGCCCTATTGCCGGCGGGATTTGCTGCCGGGGTGCCGTCCCGGTCCGGTTTGGGGCTTGGCCCCGCGGTACCCGCGCCGAATTGCCGGGCATCTTGCTGTTACCATGGATCGGCATGGGTCCGAATGCCTTTTGCATCGGGCTGTCCGACCATGGGGTTTGCCGCGAAACGGCAGATGCGAAACGGCCCGCCAGCGGCGGGCCGTGGGGAAACTTACTTGCGCAGACCGAGCTTCTGGATCAGCGCGTTATAGCGCTCGACATCCTTCCGCTTGAGGTAATCGAGCAGCGAACGGCGCTTGTTCACCAGCTGCAACAGGCCACGACGCGAATGGTTGTCCTTGTGGTGGCTCTTGAAGTGCTCGGTCAGGTTGACGATGCGTTCGGTAAGAATGGCCACCTGAACTTCGGGCGAACCGGTGTCGCCGGGGGCGCGCGCGTTGTCCTGGATGATTTCCTGCTTCTTTTCCGGGGTCACCGACATAACATTTCACTCCGCGACATGCCTAAAGATTGAAACCCCGCTCGACGCGCAACGCGCCGCCTGAAAGCGTGACCAGCGCCACCGGCATTCCGCCCGATCGCGCCCACCACAGTCCATCAGGAAAGGGCAACCCCGCCAGAACGCGGCCGTGACCGACCGCCCTTGCCTGTTCGGGGTCGAGGTCAAGAGCCGGGATGTCGACCAGCCCTGCCTCAAACGGCAAGATTACGTTCTCAAGGGGCGCGCCTTGGCCCCAATCGTTCAATTTGTCCAGCGAAATCGCCTGGGCCATGGCAAAAGGCCCGGCTCTCAGGCGATGCAACATGGTGACGTGGCCACGCGTGCCCAAAGCCAGGGCCAAGTCTCGCGCCAGGCTGCGGATATAGGTGCCTTTGGATACATCGGCTTCCAGCGTGGCGCCGTGCAAGGCATCGTCGGGGCCGGCCGTTGCAAGCACGCGCAAGGCATGGATCGTGACGTTGCGCGATGCCAGTGTCACCTCCTCCCCCGCGCGCGCCAGATCATAGGCACGCCGGCCATCAACCTTGAGCGCGGAATAGGCTGGCGGCACTTGCGCGATCGGCCCGGTAAATGCGGCCAGCGCCGCGTCGAGCGCCGCGCGCGCGGGGCGCGCCGCGCTGTGCCCGGCGACCGCCCCCTCCAGGTCGAGCGTGTCGGTCTCGGTGCCGAACGCAACGGTGAAAGCGTAAGTCTTGCTGGCGTCGAGCATGCGGCCGCAGAGCTTCGTTGCCTCCCCTACCGCAATCGGCAAAACGCCGGTCGCCAGCGGATCGAGCGTTCCCCCGTGGCCTACCTTGCACCTGCCCAGGCCCCGCGCGCGCAGATTGCGCTTGGCCGCCGCAACGCCCTGGGTCGATCCCAGGCCGCGCGGCTTGTCGAGAATGATCCAGCCGTCCGCCATTGCCCAGCCCCTAGCGGCCCCGCGCCGACGTGTCAGCCCTCGATCAGGCGGGGCGGCGGCGGATCAACCCAGCGGACGCCCGGCGATGAGGCCGGCCAGAGCCCAGAACTTGTCCGCCAGCCACATGACCGGGGGGACAACCACGGTGCGCAATGGATCGAAGCCGGGCGCCAGCCAGGGCAGGACCACCAGCAGCACCAGCACCAACGGCAGGCCCAGCGGCCGCAGCCGGGCATATCCGCGCGCGGCGCCCGCAGGCAACAACCCTTCAACGATGTGCGAACCGTCGAATGGCGGCAACGGAATCAGGTTGAAGCACGCCAGAAAAAGGTTGATCGTCAGAAAGTTGATGAGGTTGTCGGCCACGAAACGGGTCATCGCGCCAGGCGAACCTTCTGCCCGGGCCAGCAGGCCGATGGCCAGCGCCGCCAGCGCGGCAAGGGCAAAGTTCATCGCCGGACCGGCCGCACCCACCAGCATCATCGCCCGCCGTGGATTGGGCAGCGCGCGTACGTCCACGGGCACCGGCCGGGCCCAGCCGAACACCGGCGCGTGGGCCAGCGCCAGCATCCCCGGCAGGATCACTGTGCCCACGGGATCGACATGTCGCAGCGGATTGAAACTGAGCCGTCCCATTTTCTGCGCCGTCCGGTCGCCCAGCATCCTGGCCACCCGGCCGTGGGCCACTTCATGGAACACGATCGCCACGATCATCGGCACGGCGATCGTGGCCAGCGCATAAAGCGTGTCGGTCATGGCCGCGCCAGCCATTCTTCGCGCAGGATCGAAAACATCACGGTATCGCGCACGCGGCCGGTCCATGTCAGGCGTTCATGGCGCATCGTGCCCTCTTCCACCCCACCCAGTTTGCGCACCGCAGCCTGGCTGCGCGTGTTGATCCGATCCACTTTGAAAATCACCCGTTCCAGCCCGCAGGCAAACGCATGATCCAGCATCAGCCGCTTGAGCCGCCCGTTGAATCCGGTACCGCGCAGCGCGGGAACGATGAAGCTGTTGCCGATCTCGATCGACCAGCCCGGCGCACCGTGCTCGATCCAGGCGGTCATCCCCACCACCACGCCATCGGCCAGAACGGCATAGGCGCGGCGCTGTGGCATGCCATCGAGCAGGCGATCGAATTGCGGATCGAAACCCTCGCCCAGGTAATTGAACGGATAAATCGCCCAGATCGCGGTATCCTGCGCGCAGGCATGGCGCAGTGGCTCGCGATGGTGGGCGGCCAGGGGTTCGAGGGCCAGGTCGCTCTCGTTCAAAGGCAGGTAAAGACCATCGGTCATCGGCGTTCGTCCAGACGCAGCGCCGCGCTGAAATGGGCACGGCACAAAGAAAGATAGCGTTCGTTGCCGCCGATCTCGGTCTGCGCGCCTTCGCTCACCGGCCGCCCATCGGCATCCACGCGCAAGTTCATGGTTGCCTTGCGGCCACAATGACAGACGGCTTTCAACTCGATCAGGGCGTCGGCAAGGCCAAGCAACGCGGCCGAACCTTCGAACAGATCGCCGCGAAAATCGGTGCGCAGGCCATAGCACAGTACCGGAATCCCGGCACGATCGGCAAGGTCGGCCAGTTGCCAGACCTGGGCACGGGTGAGAAACTGCGCCTCGTCCACCAGCACGCAGGCGAGCGGACCTTGCGCCAGCTCTGCCGATACGGCTTGCCACAAGTCCGTCGCCGCGGAAAAGCGATGGGCATCGGCGTGAAGCCCCACGCGGCTGGCAATGGCCCGGCCCGCCCCCTGATGCTCGGCCCGATCGTCGACCGCCGCCGTCCACAGCATCGCCGCCATGCCGCGCTCGCGGTAATTGAACGCCGCCTGGAGCAGGTTGGTGGATTTGCCGGCGTTCATGCTGGCGTAATAGAAATAGAGCTTTGCCATAGCGTTAAAAGGGCCTCAGCCCTCTCCTTCGCCCTTGGGCTCGTCCAGATCGCGGCGCACGCGCGGATCGGCCAGCAAGGCATCGATGCGGAACGCCTCGTCAAAGCTTTCGTCGGCCAGAAACCGGATCTTGGCCGCATATTTCAGCTTCAGCCGCTGTGCCACTTCCTTCTGGAAGAAGGCGGTATTGGTGCGCAGGGCCTTGAGCACTTCGTCTTCGTCCGTGCCGAGCAGCGATTTCACGAAAACCGTTGCGTGGCGCAGATCGGGCGACATCCGTACTTCGGTGACCGAAACGGTATGCGCGCTCAGCACATCGTCATGCACCTGCTGGCGGGTAAGCAGTTCGGAAAGCACGTGGCGTACCTGCTCGCCCACTTTGAGCAGGCGGACAGACCGTTGTTCGGGAGAAGCATTCTGGCGGTTCATCCCCCGTCATATGGAGCATTGCCGGCGATTGCGCCAGAACCCGCGATCAATAGCGGGAAAAGACCTTGCGCACGAGTTGCCCACGCCAGGGAAATCCGTGGTAATTGAAAAAGAACCAGCCGAAACAGCGCACCGCCAGCCACACCGGCAATGCCGCGGGATCGCCCTGCGCGCGCAAGGCGCGATAGAACGCCGCATCGGCCCGCCGCCGATCCGATTCCTGCCCGCCGCCCGCCATGCCATAAGCATTGTCGTGCTTTCTACACGATCCATTGCGGTTATACTTAAATCCATTGAGGAACAGACAATAGTTCCTCTGCCCCGGTTCGCACATGCCAGCCCCCTGCATCCGTGATAAGACGTCGCGGGGAATTTGGCGGGGCAGGGGCAATGTTCAAGCGGAAAGTGTTCTATATTGGCGGCTTCGATCCGCGTGGCGCGCGCTTCTATCATGATCTGATGCAACAACAGATCGCTTGCCACAACGCGCGTGATTGCGCAGGCAATCCCCTTATCCTGTCACCGCAACGCCGGATAACCAACATGCCCGGTTGCCGGGGCGATACCGCCTGGACGGTGACCGACGCGGCCGGCAGGATCGAGGCTGCTTTCCATTTTCTGGCATGGGACGATCTCGTGCGCCGCGCCTGGATCAGGGGCCGCCTGCGCCTGCTGCCGGCGACGGCGGGCGCTTATGCCCGGCTTCTTCTCCGATCGGACCTGTCGTGCCTGCGCCGCGTGCCCCGGGGCAGCCGCATCGCCTTGTTCCTGCCCGCGCTGACCTTGCTGGCACTGCCTGCCGCGGCCGGGCTGTTCGCCGCGGCGATCGCCCTGATCCTCGGCCATGCCGTGCTGGCCGCCACGCTTGCCGTGCTGCTGGCTCCTTTGGCGGCAATGCCGGCACTTGCCGGTGGGGGGCACCTTGCCTGGCTGGTGCAGTTCGTCATTTTCAACGACGCGCTGGCGGCGGGCCGGTCCAATCCGGCCCTCGGTGCCCGTGTCGACCGCTTCGCCCGGGCTGTCGCCCATGCCTTGTGCGACGATCCGGCCTGGGACGAAGTCCTGCTGGTCAGCCATTCCAACGGGGCGGTTCTGGCGGCGGACGTGATCGCGCGCCTGCTCGATGCGGGCGAAGGCGTGCTGCCGCCCCGGCTGGCGCTGGTCACGCTGGGGGCCAGCCTGCCCCTTCTGGTATCGCGCCGAGACGCGCTGGGATTTGCCGCCACCATGGCCAGCCTGGAACGCGGCCGCTTTGCCTGGCTCGATATCGGCTCCCCCACCGATGGCGCCGCAACACCGCTCGTCGATCCGTGGCTGGGGCGGGCCGAACGGCGCGCAGAGGGGCTGGTGCAGGTTTCGCCGCGCTGGTTCGCCTATTGCGACAGCGCCACATATGCCGCGCGGCGCAAGGACAAGTACCTTACGCATTTCGACTATCTGCGCCGGCTCGACCGCCCCTCGCCGCTCGATTACCTTGGCCTTACCTGCAGCGACCGACCGCTGGCCGCCAGTATCGCCGCGTTTCGCGCAGGGGCGGCGGCATGACGGAGCGCGGCGCTTTTTCCGTCCCCCCGTTTCCGGCTCCCCTGCGGCACAAGGCGGGGTTGCTGCGCCGCTTCGTGATCGGCTGGGGAAGCTGGATCCACACGCTGTTCGAAAAATCCTATCGGATGAAGATGGGCATGGTGCGCTTTCCGCTGCTGCGCTTCTTCATCGTCAACGACCCGGCCCTGGTGGCCGAGGTGCTGGAAGAACGGCGCTGCCCGTGGCCCAAGCACGGGTTGATGACCGAACTGCTGCGCCCCCTGATGGGGCAAAGCGTGTTTTCCGCAAACGGCGCGCAATGGCAGGCCCAGCGCGCGATGATGGGGCAAGCCTTTGCCCACGCCGGCCTTGCCCGCGCTTTTCCCGCGATGCGTGCCGCGGCCGAGGCCATGGCCGTCGATCTGCGGCAGGCCGCGATAAACGGCGCCGTGGACATGGAACGCGCGATGACGGCAGTCACCGCCGACGTGATCTTTCGCACGCTGTTTTCCCGGCCCCTGTCTCCGCAGGCGGCCGACCAGGTCTTTGCCGCCTTCGCCCGTTATCAGCGCCATGCGCAGCGCTATGCCATGCTGCGGTTGTACCGGCTGCCCCTGCTGGGCCAGGGCGCAGGGCTGCATCGCGCGGCGGCCAGTATCCGGGCCATCTTCGCCCCGCTGGTCGATGCCCGCATAGCGGCGCGGGCGGGGCTGGCGCAACCGGAAGCGGCGGCCGACATTCTCGATGCCCTGCTCGATGCGCGCCATCCGGAAACCGGCGCGCCGTTCACCGGGCCGGCGCTGCTCGATCAGCTTGCCACGCTGTTTCTGGCGGGCCACGAAACCTCGGCGTCGGCCATGGCCTGGGCGGCCTATCTGCTGGCCTGCGATCCGGCTTTGCAGGATCGCCTGGCAAGCGAGATCGCTGCCGTCGCCGCCGATCATCCGCTGGCTCCAGACCATCTGAAAGCCGTGCCCGGCTTGCGTCACCTGTTTCAGGAAGCGCTGCGGCTTTATCCGCCGGTCAGTTTCCTGATGCGTGAAGTGGTGGAGCCTCAGACCATGCGGGGCAAGGCACTGGAACCGGGCGATCTGGTCGTGGTTTCGCCATGGCTGATCCAGCGCAATGCCGATCACTGGGCATGCCCCCATGCTTTCGATCCCGATCGCTTTGGCCGCCCGGAAAATGCCATGGCCGCGCGGCATGCCTGGCTGCCCTTCGGCAAGGGGCCGCGCGTGTGCATCGGCCAGGGTTTTGCCATGCAGGAGGCCATGATCGTTCTGGCGACGCTGCTCCGCCAGTTTCACCTGGCCCCGGCGCCCGGCCCCGCCCCCGAACCGCTCAGCCGCCTGACTCTGCGCGCCCGACGGGGCATTCCTCTGGTCCTTACACCGCGCGCGACCACGCCGGCCGCGTTTCATCCGCAGGACGCGGTTGACGTTGAATCCACATATGTCGATTGTTCCCCATGACACGCGATAGGCGGCTTCCAGACGAGTGCTGCCTATGCTTCGGGTCGCCGCCACCGCCGCAGTCTCGGCACTGTTTCACCCGATCGTCGCAGCACCGCTGCTGCGCAAGTTGCGGTACGCGATCCCTGCCCGGATGACGCCCTGAGCCAGCCGCGCGCCAGCTACGTCCCGCCTGGCTCTCTTTGGCGCTTGGCCTTGGCGATGGTTCACGGCAATAGTGCGCCGATGGAACCGGTCATTACCGCCTTTGCTCGGTCGCCCGATCGTGGCAGAGGACTGGCGCGTGACATGGCGGTGCGATGGGCGCTCGAGGAAGTCGGCAAGCCCTATGCCGTGCGCCTGCTGTCCTTTGCCGATCTCCAGGCCCCCGCTCATCTTCGCCTGAACCCGTTCGGCCAGATACCCACATACGAAGCGGACGGGCTGGCGCTGTTCGAATCCGCCGCGATCGTGTTGCACATTGCCGAGCAGCAAGGGCGGCTGCTGCCGCAAGCGGGCGATGCGCGGGCGCGGGCGGTCATGTGGACGTTCGCCGCCAAAAGCACGATCGAGCCGCCCATTGTCGAGCGCAGCATGGCCGTGATGCTCGAAGCGGATGAGGCGTGGCACGATCAGCGGCTGGCCATGCTGAACCGGCGGGTGGCGCAGAGGCTGGAACAATTGGCAGGCCATCTTGGCGACCGAGAGTGGCTCGACGGGCCGTTCAGCGCGGCCGATCTCGTCATGATCACGGTGCTGCGCCGCCTGGCTGGCACCGGTTTGCTGGAAGCGCAGGCAACCGTTGCGGGCTACATCGCCAGGGGCGAAGCGCGCCCCGCGTTCCGTCGTGCTTTCGCCGCGCAGGAAGCGATTGCCAGAGCGGCCGGCCAAGCTGCGCCGCCGCCCGCATGAACCATGCTGGATGCTATATAAAAGGCGGCCTTTCCAAATGGAAAAGCCGCCTTCCTGATAAATGATCGCAAGATCAAAGCGTGCGTTCGCGCTCTTCCACTTCGAACACTTCCAGCGTGTCGCCCGCCTTGATGTCGTTGGTATCCTGCAGCACCACGCCGCATTCCAGGCCCGCGCGCACTTCGGGCACGTCGTCCTTGAAACGGCGCAGCGAAGCGATCGTGGTCTTGGAAACGATGACGTCGTTGCGGGTAAGGCGGGCATAGATACCCTTGCGGATATAGCCTTCCAGCACCAGCAAACCAGCCGCCTTGTCCTTCTTGCCCGCCGGGAACACTTCCTTGACCTCGGCACGGCCGACCACGGTCTCGATACGCTCCGGCCCCAGTTCGCCCGCCATTTCCTTGGCGATGTCATCGGTCAGCTGATAGATCACATCGAAATACTTCATCCGCACCTTGTTGCGCTCGATCAACTCGCGCGCCTTGGCATTGGGGCGGACGTTGAAGCCGACGATCGGCGCGCCGGAAGCCTGGGCCAGGCCCACGTCGCTTTCGGTGATGGCGCCCACTCCCGAATGCAGCACGCGCACTTTGATCTCGTCGGTCGACAGGCGATTGAGCGCATTGACGATCGCTTCGGTCGAACCCTGCACATCGGCTTTCACCACCACCGGATATTCGATCACGGTCTGCTTGGCCGCCAGCGCAGAGAACATATTCTCCAGGCTCGACGGAGCAACGGCGGTACGCTTGGCGGTTGCCTTTTCGTGGCGATAAGCGGCAACTTCGCGGGCCCGCGCTTCGTTCTCCACCACGGTCAGCGTATCGCCGGCCATCGGCACGCCGCCAATGCCCAGCACTTCCACCGGCAGCGACGGCGGCGCCGATTTCACCTGTCGGCCCTTGTCGTCCAGCATGGCGCGCACGCGGCCCGATTGCGTGCCGACGACGAGAATGTCGCCCACATGCAGCGTGCCGCGGTTGATCAGCACGGTGGCCAGCGGCCCCTTGCCCTTGTCCAGCTTGGCCTCGATCACCGTCGCTTCGGCGGCACGATCGGGGTTGGCCTTGAGTTCCATCAGTTCCGCCTGCAGCAGGATCTTTTCGATCAGCGTATCGAGACCGGCCCCGGTCTTGGACGAAACCTCCACGTCCTGCACATCGCCCGACATGTCTTCCACGATCACTTCGTGTTCGAGCAGGCGCTCGCGGATCTTCTGCGGATTGGCCTCGGGCTTGTCGCTTTTGGTGATCGCCACGATCATCGGCACGCCGGCCGCCTTGGTGTGATTGATGGCTTCCACCGTCTGCGGCATGATGCCGTCGTCCGCAGCCACGACCAGAATGACGATGTCGGTGACGTTGGCCCCGCGCATGCGCATTTCGGTAAAGGCTTCGTGGCCTGGCGTATCGAGGAAAGTGATGTAATCGCCGCCCTTGGTCTTGATCTGATAGGCGCCGATGTGCTGCGTGATGCCGCCTGCTTCGCCGCGCACCACGTCGGTGCCGCGCAGCGCATCGAGCAGGCTGGTCTTGCCATGATCGACGTGGCCCATGATCGCCACGACCGGCGGCCGCGATATCAGCGTCATTTCGGCGTCGATGTCCGAAGCGGTATCGATATCGACGTCGCTTTCGTTCACGCGCTGGATGTTGTGCCCGAATTCGGTGACGAGCAATTCGGCGGTATCCTGGTCGATGGTCTGGTTGATCGTGACCATCATGCCCATCTTGAACAGCGCCTTGACCAGGTCCGCAGCCTTTTCGGCCATGCGGTTGGCCAGATCCTGCACCGTGATCGCTTCGGGAACGATCACGTCGCGCACCTGCTTTTCGCGCTGCTGGGTCTGCCCGGCAAAGTGGGCGCGGCGTTCCTTTTCCCGCGCGCGCTTGAGCGCGGCAAGCGAACGGGCGCGAGCACCCTCGTCGTCATTGAGCGCGCGGGTGACGGTCAGCTTGCCCGCCTGGCGGCGGTCGCTGGCATTCTTGTCGCGCGGGGCATGGGCGGGCTTCTTGGCCGGCTCGGGGCGCTTGGGCGCGGCCACCGGGGTGAAGCGCCGAGGGGCCGGCGCGGCAGCCGGCCGGGCAGCGGCAGACGGTTGCATGTCCGCTGCAGCCTGTTCAGGCTCTTGCGCCCGCGCGGAAGCAGGTGCGGCGTCGAACGCCGGCGTGGCTTCCGGCTCGGGCACGGAGCGCGGCTCGCCCAATGCGGGATCGCCCGTCGGCGCCGGTTCGGCGCTCGCAGAACCGGGGCCCGCTTCGTCCTTGCCGGGCGATGCCGCGGTCTCCTTTTCCTCGGCGCGGCGGCGCTCTTCCTCCAGCGTGCGCAAGCGCTGTTCCTGCTCGCGGCGGTTGGCGGCCTCGAGCGCGGCAAGGCGGGCCTCCTCGGCCTCGCGCAGCAGGCGGGTCTGCACTTCCTGGCGCGTCTCTCGCGAGGCGGCAGACGAAACCGGCGGCGGTGCAACCGGTGCACGCTGAGCGGGCGCAGCGGCAGGGCGCGGTGCGACCGCCGGCGCGGCGGCGGCCGGCGCAGCGGCGGCGGGAGCCGCACCCGGCCCGCCGGGCATCAGTTTGCGGCGCTTGACCTCGACCACCACCTTGTTGGTGCGACCATGGCTGAAGGTCTGCTTGACCTCTCCGGCCTCCACCGCGGTCTTCAGGCCCAATGGCCTGCGGCCCAGAGTCGGCTTCTTGTCGCTATCGCTCATCGAACTCATTCGCCCTTCGTATCCAAATCGTCGTTCGCTGCTTGCGCAGCCGGTGCGGCGGCAGCAGTCGGCCCGCCCGGGATGTCGATCCCGGATGGCCCTTCCGGTGCCGCAGCCCCGATAAAGTGCATCAAACGGCCTAGTGGCCCGGCAATCCGCTTTGCCGCGCCCACATCGGTAACGCCCAGGTGAACGACGTTGTCGCGGCCCAATGCCACAGACAGCGCCGCCCGGTCCAGCGGCAAGATGACCCCGGCCATGCCCGACCCTTCGGCCATTTCGCCCACGCGCCAGGCCTGCGCCAGTTTGCTCACGCCATCGGCGCGTGCATCGCTGGCATGGGCCAGCCATGCAACCGCCCCGGACCGGGCAGCCTGGGCGATCTTTTCGGTGCCCAGCACCAGATTGCCGGCGCGCAGTTCGATACCCAGCCGGTCGAGCGCGGCGCGTTTCAAGCCTTGTTCGATCAGGTCGGGAAGGTCGGCAGGAACAGTCAGCGGCACGCCTTTGAACGCACGCGCCAACGCTCCTTTCAGTTTGCCATTGGCCAGCGCGATTTCAAGGTCTGCGCGGCAAACGCCGATCCACGCCCCACGTCCCGGCGCGCGCGCCAGCGGATCGGGCAGAACCAGGCCTTCGGGCGAAATCGCCAGGCGCAGCAGAGTGCCCCGGCCATCGTGGCGGCCGGTGAGGATGCATTTCCGCTCCGGCAAAGCCTTTCCTGGCTTTGCCGGGCGGCCTTGCGGTGCCTGCGCGCTCAGCGCCTCATTGTGAGGATTCCGCATCGGCGGCCTCCTCGATTGCCGGGGCATCGGCCTCCGGTTCGTCGTCGAACCAGTGGGCGCGCGCCGCCATGATGATTTCGTTGCCCTGCTCTTCGCTCAGGCCATATTCGCCCAGCACGCCGCCCTTGTCCTCGCTGCGCTCGGAACGCTCGCGCTCGCGGCGGTCGTTGCGGCGGCGCTGGTCGTTGTTGCGCTTCCTGGCGATCAGTTCGTCGGTGGCAAGGTCGGCAAGATCGTCAAGCGTCTTGATCCCCGCCTTGCCGAGTGTGACGAGCATGGCTTCGGTCAGATGCGGCAGTTCGGCCAGGGCATCCTCCACGCCCAGGGCGCGACGTTCCTCGCGCTGGCCTTCCTCGCGGCGCTCGAGCGCTTCAAGGGCGCGGTTCTGCAGTTCGGCCGCCAGTTCCTCGTCAAAGCCTTCGATCGAAGCCAGTTCGCTGATGTCGATATAGGCCACTTCCTCAAGCTCGCTGAACCCTTCGGCCACCAGCAGCTGCGACAGGGTTTCATCGACATCGAGCTCTTCCTCGAAGGTCTTGGAGCGCTCGGAAAATTCCTTCTGGCGCTTTTCGCTCGCTTCGGCCTCGGTCATGATATCGATGGCAGAGCCGGTGAGCGCCGAAGCCAGGCGCACGTTCTGACCACGGCGGCCGATGGCCAGGCTGAGCTGGTCGTCGGGCACGACAACTTCGATGCGGCTTTCCTCTTCGTCGATCACCACGCGGCTGACAGTGGCCGGCTGCAGCGCGTTGACCACGAACGTGGCGGTATCTTCGCTCCAGGGGATGATATCGATCTTCTCGCCCTGCATTTCCTGGACCACCGCCTGCACGCGGCTGCCTTTCATGCCGACGCAGGCTCCCACCGGATCGATCGAGCTGTCGCGGCTGATGACGCCGATCTTGGCCCGGCTGCCCGGATCGCGCGCGGCGGCCTTGATCTCGATTATGCCGTCATAGATTTCCGGCACTTCCTGGGCGAACAGCTTTTTCATGAAATCGGGATGCGCGCGGCTGAGGAAAATCTGCGGACCACGGTTCTGGCGCTCGACCTTGAGGATCAGGGCGCGGACCCGCTCGCCCACGCGCGGCACTTCGCGCGGGATCTGCTGGTCGCGGCGGATCACGCCTTCGGCACGGCCCAGGTTGACGATCACATGGCCGAATTCGACCGACTTGATCACGCCCGTGATGATCTCGCCCGCGCGGTCCTTGAATTCGTCGTACTGGCGGTCGCGCTCGGCATCGCGCACTTTCTGGAAAATGACCTGCTTGGCCGACTGCGCGTCGATACGCCCAAGGTCCACCGGTGGCAGCGGATCGACGATGAAGTCTCCCACTTTCGCCCCGGGCTGCAGCTTTTCGGCCTGCTTGAGATCGACCTGCTTGAAGTAGTCCTCGACATCCTCGACCACTTCGACCACCCGCCACAAGCGCAGATCGCCGGTGCGCGGGTCAAGCTTGGCGCGGATGTCGTTTTCGGCGCCATAGCGGTTGCGCGCCGATTTCTGGATCGCCTCTTCCATCGCCTCGATCACGATGGACTTGTCGATCATCTTCTCGGCAGCGACTGCGTTGGCAATCGCCAGCAACTCGGCACGGTTGGCGGAAATCGCACTGGCCATGGCTTAGTCTTCCTGTTCCTCAAGAAAGGCGTCGGTTTGCCCCGAAACGTCTTCGACTTCGAAATCTTCCTCGTCCGCCCCGGCCGTATCGACCGGACGCGAAGCAGCGATCAGCCGATCTGTAAGGATCAGCTTGGCATTGGTCACAAGAGCGAAAGGCACCTTGTAGACCACCCCTTCGTCCGCGATCGAAATCATCGCGGTATCGGCATCGAACGCCACCAGATCACCGCGAAAACGCTTGCGCCCGTCGAGCAGCTCGATCAGCTCGATCCGCGCTTCGTGCCCGATCCAGGCCGCAAAATCCTTTGGCCGGGTCAGTGGGCGATCGATCCCGGGCGAGCTCACCTCCAGCCGATAGGCGTCTTCGATCAGGATCTCGCCCGCGTCTTCCAGCGCATCGATGCGATCGGAAATGCGGTGCGACAAGGCAGCGCAATCCGCGATCAGCAGTTGCCCCGTCTCGGGCCGCTCAGCCATGATCTGAAGCGTGTGCTCCTCGTCGCCCACTTCGCTTTTGCCATAGAGACGCACGCGCACGAGATCGAATCCCAAGGCTTTCGCCTCGGGCTCCACGATCTCGATAATCCGCGCGATATTCGCCATGTGGTCTCCGGTGGTCCGTCCATGTCAGCCGCTGCCGATCCGTGCGGGCAATGGAACTTCGCGCCGGCCCCTTTCGGCGCCAGCCCGCTCTTGCCTTCACAATGTCGGGATTGATGTGCTTTTAGGCCCGGCGAAGGAAAATTGCAAGAACAAAGCGCCGACGCCCGGCGATCGCGCAAATGAGGCGGGAGCCGCCGGATTGCTCCGGCAGCGTCTGGCATGCGGCCCGCCCGGCCACCGGCCCGACGCCTGCCTTCAAGGGGACAGAAGGCCGGCCCCGCCCTCAAAAGCTACGCGGCATGCGAATCGCAGCAGCCATGCCGGCGAGTTATGCAAATTTTCGGTGAATAATCCCAAGCCTTGGCATTCACTCGGCATTCACTCGTCTAAAAGGCTTGGCAAAACCCGCGGATTGACGTGCTTGTCTGATTTGGCACGCTGTGTGCAGAGGAGGGAGCGTCGCTGGAAACTTTCTTTCAGCGTTACGTCAAGGGAGTTATTGTCATGCAGATTATTCGCGCCATAGCCGGCCGGGCCTCGGCTGCCGTTGCCGCCCTCGCCCTTTCGCTCGCCCTGATCGGCCAGACCGTGGCAACGCCCTCGGCCGTCGCGCAGGGCAGCACGCCCGTGATGGAGATCGCGTGATGGCCGACCTGCGCTTTGAAGATAGCCCCGTGCGCCCTTCCCGCCGTCGGGGCAGCCTTTTCCGCCGCAACCGCGAGAACGGCAAGATTTTCGGTGTCTGCGCCGGCATGGCCGACGCGTTGGACGTGGACGTGGTCCTCGTCCGCGTAGCATGGATCGCGGGGACCTTGCTGGGCTTCGGCTCGTTGCTGCTGATCTATCTGGCGATTGCCATTCTGGCTGACTGACCAAGGCCGCCCGGCCCGCCTGCTTCAGACCGAAGCGGCGCGGGCAAAGGGCGAAAAATCGATATCGGTATCATAGATATCGACACCCTCGCGCCGCTTGAGAAAGCCGATCACCGCATAAGTCACAGGCGTCAGCACCACCTCCCAAAGCACTTTCAAGGCCCAGTTGGTAATCATCACGTGGATCACGTCGGCATTGGTCCAGGTACCCAGGAACGCCACGGGATAGAAAATCACGCTGTCCACCGCCTGCCCGAAAATGGTCGAGCCCCAGGTGCGGGTGAACAGGTATCTGCCGCCCGTCCACACTTTCATGCGCGCCATCACGAACGAATTGACGAACTCGCCGGCCCAGAACGCGGTGACCGAGGCAAGCACGATGCGCCAGGTGCTGCCGAAGACCGAAACATAGGTCGTCTGGCACAGGGCGCCGGCCGAACTCTTCGCCACTATCGCGGCAAACTGCGGATCGCCGCTCGATGCGCAACCCCAGTCGGCCGCCGGCGGCATGGCGACGACCACGAAGCTCATCAGCGCCATGAACAGCAGCGCAAAGAAACCGACCCACACGCAGCGCCGCGCGTTGGCATAGCCATAGACCTCGGTGAGCACGTCACCCAGCACATAGGAAACCGGGAAGAACAGGATGCCCGCGCCAAAGGTGAACCCGCCCAGGCTCGACAGCTTTGCCGCGCCGATCAGATTCGACAACAGCAGGATCGCCACGAATGCCGCCATCATGTAGTCGAAATAACGGAAATGGTGGCGGGCGCCGACGGTGCCACCGATCTTTTCGAGCGTGGCCGATGCGGAAACTGGTTCGGTCATGGGGTACATCTGCTATCGCCATTTGCGCCAAACGCAAAGCCGTCTTATGGGGCACAACATCGCGCGCCCTTAGCTCAGCTGGATAGAGCATCGGCCTTCTAAGCCGGTGGTCGCAGGTTCGAATCCTGCAGGGCGCGCCACTTCGGTTTGAAACCACGAACGCCTCGGCCGTAAACTCATCAGAGGTAGCGGTGGTGATCGACGGACCTTCTTGGACTGCAGGTGGTGCGAGATGAACCCGGATGTATGCGGTGTACCGCTCAGACCGGCCCTCTTATCACATGCGGTTTCACTCGTGCGGATGCTGGCCGCAGATCAAGAATGATCACTTCGGGACGACCGCCCACCTCCCCTGCAACCGGCTTGAAACGGACAAGTACCGATCCCCGGGCGATCAATTCCCGATAACGCGAAGCTCCAACCGAAAATCGGGTCTGTTCCGCTGCATAGCGGGCGTGTTCCGTAAGGATCGCGAAGTCGGTGCGACATGTCCCCTGCTTCGCCTCTGGCACGGCGGCATAGTCAAGGTTGGACTGTCCGCCGCGTAGCGCGTCGACCTCTTTGTAGTTTATCTGGCCGCGCAGTACTTTGCGTGCATCGAGACAGCCCGCGGTGCCGATCGGGAAGACGATTTCGAAGGGGCTGTCCACGAGGTCGAACGCAAAGTGCTCGACCATCAGGCTTGTCCCGGCCGGCAGGTGCGCGCGCGCCCAGTCGGTCGCGAGCCGGCGGTTGTCCACGATCCGCTCGCGCGCGCCCGCGTACGTGGCCCAAAGAACGGGAGCAAGCATGGCGCCTGCAAAAGCCAGCGAGCCGGTCAGGCGCATGATCAAAGGACGTGATCTGAACATCGCGCCAATCCTTTCCGCACCGAAACCAGCGGCGATCGAGATCGCAGGAGCGAACGGGATTGCCCAGCGCTCCCAGACAACTGGCTGCGTCACGATGACCGCCAGAAGGAAGCCCGTGGGTATTCCGATCAGCGCCCAGAACCGCAGGTTGCGGCGCAAAATGAAGAAGCCTGCAATCGCAAGAGCTGCGCCGACCGGGCCCGTGCCGCGATACAGCGGATCCTTGAGGTAATAGACGAAATTCTCGATCAACCCGCCTTTGGTGCCGCCGAGGTGCGCGACCTTGGCCTCGCCCTGAAGGTTCGAGATCAAGGTGGGGTAATCGAGCAGGAGGTACGGCGATATCGCCAGGACGAGCACGACGACGAGTGCCCCTGACGCCACCACTTCTCGCGCCAAGCCAGCGGCGCCTGCGGCCAGCGCTTTCTCCTGGCTCGAGCGGCGCAGCGCCAAAGCACCGAACACGGACAGGAAAGCGACGGCAAAGGGCCACTTCGAGGTTATCGCAAGCGCCGTGTAGAAGCAGGCGAGCAAGCGGTCCCGCCATCTGCCGTGTTCGAGCAACGAAAGGCTGGCGTGCGCCGCGAGAAGCAGAAAGGCAAGCGCCATCATGTCGGAGCGGATCACCTGCGACCATGCGACCTGGACGGGGTTCACCGCCATGAGTCCACCGGCGACCAGCCCGGCCGTGCGCCCGCCGCCCAGGCGGGTCGTCAGACGCGCCGTAAGCGCCACACACGCCACGCCAAAGCAGGCCATGACGATCCTCGTCGGAAGAACGACAATACCCGGATCGAGGAACATGGCATGCGCAAAGGCATCGGGGGTGGCAAAGGCTCCGGTGGCCATGCCCGTGCCCATTACTAGAGCGGCAACTAGAGCCACGACATAGATCGTCGTGGTGGCGGGATGACCGAACCAGCCCGGGTTGAAGTTTCCACTGGCATAAAGCTGGTGCGCACCGCCGACGAAGATCAACTCGTCGGGGTCAAGCAGCGCCGGCAAGCCGAAGTTGATCCCGTAGAGGCGGAGCGCCGCTGCCACGAGCAGGATCGCTGCCATCGGCCAGAAGCGCTTCGGCTCGCGCGTGACGAGCGCGGATAGAGCTCCCTCGGTCCCTGCGTGGCTCATTTGTCGATCGATCGTTCCTCGCTGGCAACGGGCGCTTTTACCCACGGCAGCAGTGGTGCGTCATCGCGATACCGCCAGCGCCCCGCCCAGCCTTGATGGCGAACGTCGATCCACACTGTGCGCAATGTCGAACACGCTAGGGCGATAGCGATCAGCTGGACAAGTAGCGGACGCAATAACGGCCACACTGTGAGGTTCATTTCTACAATCACAGGCCTGTCGAAGATGTAGCTGTAGCGTTCCAAGGTTGCGATATTCGAGATGGAGATATCGTAGGAACAAGCCATAAAATAGCAGCAGATGATCGCAAAGCGCGGGCCGATCCCCTGCCACTTCTCGACCATCACAAGCACGATCCAGAATACCGGCGTGTACCCCCCTCCTTCTGTGGTAACGAGCGCGAACAGTGTCCCCAAAAGGTAGACGCGATAGCGGGTCACAACTTCGGGGCGCAACCATGTTGCTGCCATCGCGAGCAGCAGCACTGCCTGTGTTGCGCGGAGAACGATCATGATAACGACCGGTAAAGTTTCGATCGAGCGTGATCCGACGATCAGCAAGGCCGGGAAGATCTCGTCCTTGCTTTCCAGCAACGAGGTAAGTCCCTGGTAGGTCGTCGCTGGCCAGAAATCGAGTGGGTTGGTGATCGTGTTCTGGCTCCAAGCGGAGAGATTTCGGAAGATTTCAGACGGCGTCCCTGCACCGAACATCGCAAAGCTTGCGAGGTAGATGATGATCGTTGTGATCAGCGCACCTTCGACCCAGCGCCACCGACGCATGATGAGCTGAGCAGTAAAAGGCGCGATTAGATATACTTTGAGATTGATGGCCATGGCCGCGAAGATCCAGCGTGCACGCGCCGACCGCACAAGCGGCATTACTGCGAGCAGGAACAGCGGAAAGGCAATCAGAACGAGATTGCCACGCTCGACGCCGTTGAGCATCGGCCAGCCAAGCGCCACGCATATTGTCCGCGGGGCCGCGCGCCTTGCATCGAAGCGGCGCAGCGCGAGATACGTCAGCACCGCGCCCAGAACCCAGAAGCCGTAGATCGCGACGTGCCCCAACCAATCGCAATCGCGTGCAGCATAGCCGGGGCTCGCCTCGAACCCGCGCACCCGCGGGTAGCACGTACCGATGCTGAGAACTCGGAGAATCAAGAAGGAAAGCGGGGGATATAGGGTGGTCCACGTATCGAACGCGCCATCAGGGTGGCGGGCCCAGAAGCTCGTATTGAACCAGTCCCCGTGGACGTCGCCCGGTTCGTAGAAGAAAGGCGGGGGTAGATATTGGAACGTTAGCAGGAACCATATTGTGCGTACGATGCTGAGCAATATCATCCCGGCCAGCAGCCACTCGACGACAAGCCCGTTTTGCCAGTATCGCTTTAGCATGAATCTTGGCTGATCGAGGCGCGAAAAACAAAACGCTTGAGGATCGCAAAATTAACGACAGACACAGTAATTATCGACAGCAGCCCTGCCAAGTAAGGCGATTTCATTACATGCGACAACGCCCATAGTGAGCCGAGGCTGAGCAGATAATTGACAGCGTACGACAGCACGAAACGCACGAGCGAGCCGGATTCTTCGCGGAAGGTGTAGCGGCTGTAGGTCAGGTAATTGAATATTGTGCCGAGTATATGACTGACCAGTTGCGCGACGAACATGTCGAGCCCCAACCAGACCAGTGCGGCAAAGCAACCATAGCCGAATAGTGTGTTGATAATCCCGGCTTGGTAGTAGCGCAGCAACTGCCACCAATCGATCCACCGGCCTGGGTGGGATGACGGATTAGGCGAAGCCTGCGACATGTCAGCCCTCGCAAGTGTATTCGGGCGGGAAATTCACCCGCTCACGCTCAAGCACCAGCGGCTGGTTCCGGGTCCGTTCCGAGATCAGCCCGACCTGCACTCCAAGCAGACCGAAGAACAGGAAGGTCAACGTCATCTGGCCTTCCAGCAGCGCGGCGAACAGCCAGAACTGCCACGAACCGTTCCAAAGCGGCGACAAGGCTGCGCCCGCAAGGCTCGCCAAGGTGATCAGGCCGAACAGGAAAGCCACATAGAGTGGCGCACGCAGCATGCCCTTCGAGGACCCCGCCAAACCATTGAGAGCGAAATCGAGCAGCGTGAAGAAGTTGTTCTTCGAGCGGCCTCCGGCGCGTGCCGGACGATCGAAGGGGATCGTCTCGATCTTAAATCCGGTTTCCACCAGCATGCCGCGCACGAAGGGTTCAGGTTCATTGAGTCGCTTCAGCGCATTGACGACCCTGCGATCGTAGATGCCGAAGCCGGTGGCGTTGGGAATCACCGGATAGTCGCCGAACCGGCGCTGGAGGCCGTAGGAAAGATTGCGGAAGAAGCTCAGCATCATGCCGCTCTTCTCGATCTTGCGCACCCCCAACACGATCGGGGTTCCCGCCCGCCAGCGGCGTACGAATTCCGGCAGCAGCGCGGGTGAGTCCTGGAAATCGGCGCACATCGAGATGACCGCGCGGCCGCCCGCTTCGTAAATGGCGTGCGTGGGCGAACGCATCTGACCGAAATTGCGCGTGTTGACGATCAGCTTGATGCGCGGATCGCGGGCGCACATCCCCTTCACGATTTCCACGGTACGATCGGAGGATTCGTTGTCGATGAAGATGATGTCGAACTGCGCGTCGACGCTCTCCATCTCGGCGATCACCGCGGCTGCTATCGCTTCGGCATTCTCCTCCTCGTTGCGGCAGGCAATGCACACCGTCACCTCGGGCGCGGTCACGAGGTCATAATCCCCGCGGCTCACTCACTTGCCTCCCGAACATCGTCGCTTGATGTGCGCATGCGGCGCGGCGATACTTGCGCACCGAGCGGCGGCCGCAGACGGTAGAACTCGATCGCAATCCACAACAGGACCAGCGCGAGCGCGGCCGTCACTAGCGGCCAGCGGTATTGCCGCTCAGTCGAGACGTAGGGCTGCTCGAGCAGGCGGATATTCGCTGTCGAGGTCAACTCCTCAACCGTCGTGCCCTGGAGATAGCGAAGGTAATTGGCGTAAAGCGAACGTGAAAGGTTGAGTTCCCGTTCCAGCTCGAAGATCTTAGTCGATACATTAACCGCCTCGCCGACGGTACCGGACTGGCTCGCGGGGCGGCTGTCGAGAGCCAGGCGCAGCTGCGCTTGAAGCGCGTCGCGATCCGCCTGAAGTTGAATCACCGTAATATTGTCGGACGTGAACATCCGGCTTGCTGCCGCGATCTTGCGGTCGGTCTCGTCAATGGCGGCGCGCAAGCTCGGGACCTTTTCGCCGAGGATCTGAACCGAACGTCCGGGGTCGGAATAGCCATTGCGTAAACGGAAATCATCGAACTGCGACTGCGCCTTGGATAGCCGCAAACCAGCATCGGCAACCAGCTTCTCGAGCACTACGCGCTTGTAGTTTGTCTGCCGCAAAGTAATCTGCGCCAGCTCGTAACGGGTCGCGTCAGTGAAAGCGGTAACGATATCCTGCGCGAGCCTGCGATCGGTGCTGTCCATCTGGATAAGGATGATGCCTCCCCTGAGGGAACGCATCACCAACTTGTCTTCGAGCCAGCGGTGCAGATCGATCCGCGCCATGCCCAGCCGCTTTTCGAGGCCGAGCTTGTCGATCACCTTGTCGCGGGTGTAGATGCTCGTCCCGATCCTCAATGCCACCTCAACATCGGCCTGTTTGCCGAATACCGAGTTGAGCGCACCCAATTGTCCAAGCGTGTCCGAGAGCCCAAGGGTTGACGGATCGGCAGGGGTAAGCGTCGCTTCTGCCCGGAATTTTTCGGGAAACACCGAAAAGGTCAGCAGAACGGCCGCCGGCAGGCCAAACAGCACCGCCCGCTTCCAGAACCGATCGAGAGGCTGCAGAGCGGCGAGACGCCCGATGGCGGAGTGGCGCGGGGTCATCAGTCGATCGCCGCCACGGTAGCAGCTGCAATGCCGAACTGGAACAGAATGGTCGATACCTGGGCAATTTTGGCGAGAATGTCCCGGGTCTGCGTGCGCACCGGCACGAAAACCACGTCACCGGGCAGCGCCCGAGCCTTGAGCGCTCCCCCGGATCGGGTCAGGACGCTGCCATTGGCGCGAACCACGAAGATATCACCCCGATCGGCAGCGCGCATCATTCCTCCAGCCAGCTCGAGATAGTCGCGGATGCGACGCGGCTTTGATTCGTCGAGCTGGAAAGAGGCAGGGCGATAGACGGCGCCGAACACCCCAACACTGGTTGGCCGGGGCGGGATCAGGAGTCGATCGCCGTTTTCCAGCAGCAGATTGCCCGGCAGGCCTTGCGCTTCGGGTTGCAGCTCAAGCACAAGACGGCCGTCAGGCTGCGCCTCACGCAACTTGGTGAGCGTGGCCCGGGCGGCAAGCAACTGGGCTTCAGCCCGTCCGCTGTTGATGCTGCTGTCGCTCGTGAGCGGTGCCGTTGCGAGTGCCAGTTCGAACAGATTCAGTGCTTCCTCAAAGCTCTTCTTCTGTTGCTCCATAATGCTCTGACGCTTGAACTGGGTGCCGAAGATAAAGGCGCGCGGACTTGGCCCGCCGGCAAGCCGCAGCAGGTCGGGCAGTGGCGTATTGGGCATCACGTAATAGTTGCCGGGCTTGGCTACCTCGCCCTCGATCCGCACAAGCACGGACTGGCGATCGACCGACCGTACGAGGTTCCCTTCGGGCAGGACTTGAATTATGTCCCCGGGGCGCACTCGCGCCGTGGCCAGTTCCGCAGCCGGAACCACCCTGGGCCCCGGTGTTCCGTCAAGATCGGTGCTATAGACGATCACGCGGGTCGTTTCGGCAAGTTCGTCGGCCCCGCCAGCCATGCGCAAGGCATCCGCGATCGTTTCACCGCCGCGCAGCTCGAAAACGGCTTCGCGTCTCACGCTACCCCACACCGCGATCTGCGGTGCTGTCGGCGGGATGACGATCACATCCTCGTTCTCGAGCACCGCATCGAGCGACCGGTTGCCGTTGATCAGGATTTCATAGAGATCTATATTCGCGATCTCCGCGCCGTTTCGCACGAGCTTGGCACTGCGCCAACTGCCGCCCGATGCCGGGCCACCGGCCTGGAGAATAGCGTTGAATGCGGTCGACAGGCTGCCCACCGAAAAGGCGCCAGGGTTCACCGCGAAGCCTGTGACGAAAACCCGCAGGCCGCGCAGCTGCGTGGTGCGCACACCGACACGGAAGTTGCGGAACTGCGTGCCGATCGCGCGCATCAGGACGCTTTTCAGATCGCCCTGACGGACGCCGGCGAGTTGGATCTCCCCGACGGAGGGCAAGAATATCCTCCCATTCTGGTCGACCGTGCGCTCCACGCTTCCCTCGGCCGATCCTGTGAGAGAGATCGAAATCGTGTCGCCGACGTTGATCCGGTAATCAGACGGGATCGTCGCGTCAGCTGCGCGTGCGAAATCGCGATCGCTCGGAAGAACGAGGTCGGCTCCGAAACGCTTGAGGGGCCGCCCGATAACGCGCGCCACATAGAGCTCGAACTCGTTCGGTTGCGCCACCCGAAGTGCGGCCGGCGAGCGATCGAGAACCGTGCCGCGGGCGCGGTCGTCGCCCTGTTCCTCGCGGCGCATCGCCTCGTCGCGAATGCGCGATGGTTCGAAGGCGGTTGAACGCTCAGGCTCATTATTGCTTCGCGACGCTTCGGGAGTTTGCGATTCACGATCCGAGCGCGCGGCACGGTCACGATCCGTCTCGCTCGCGTCCGGAACAGTCTGCGCAAGCACCGGGGCTTGTAGGGCGCTGAGCGCGAGGCATGCGATGAACGTGGCGAGATTGATACGAAACATAGGGACTCGCAAAGGATCGATGACAACGGCGGGAGGTGCGTTCAAGGGTGAGCTGTGCGACTACTGCATGCTCCCGCTCGGTTGGTACGCGTGGTAGTCATTCCTGCACGCCATGTCAGCCCGAATCGCACTGGTAGGCGAGCGAAACGGTCGTCTCGCGTATCTGTTGCCCTAGCGACACAGCTGAGATGCCCGCAGCTTTCAGCATCGAGGCATAAGGCTCGGGAGAGCCGGCATAGACGTTGTCGTTGTCCACGGTGACGGGCGCGCGCTCGACGCTCCCGCCCAGCTGTAGCGCTACTTCAGCAGCGACCTCGGCCAGTTCCAAAGGCAGTCCGCCGCTATCGTATCGGTAGACGGAGTAACCTGATCCCTGCAGAGACTGAACGAGTACCAGTGACACAAGTTCACGGATTGCGACATAGCTGCGCACCACTCGCATCGGTGCATGAACGGCGATCGGGCGATTGGCCAAGGCGTCAATGATGAAGCTCGCCAGGGCATATGTGTCGTGCTTGTTGATATAGGGGCCGGACAGACTGTAGATGCGCGTGATTATGGCTCGCCTTGAGGTGTCAGCCGCTGCCCAGCCGGCGAAGCGATCCTCGTCTTCTCGCTTGAGCGCACCATAAAGACGCAGAT
Organism: Novosphingobium sp. DS6-6; assembly: GCF_057784975.1. NCBI lineage: Bacteria > Pseudomonadati > Pseudomonadota > Alphaproteobacteria > Sphingomonadales > Sphingomonadaceae > Novosphingobium > Novosphingobium sp. DS6-6. The sequence goes on from NZ_JBYNTS010000016.1 coordinate 30,506, forward strand.
CCTCGCTTGCCTCCGGATCGTCCGCGTAAGCAGCGGCGCCGGAGGACGCGACGAACACCCGGTCGACGCCGATCGGATCGAGCGCGCGATAGACGGCTGCCGAAAGCGCGCGATTGGCTGCGCAGTATTCATCCCGGTCCATCCCCGCGACCTTGTCCTTGGTCAGAAAAGCAAGGTGAAAGAGCACCGTCGGCTGGGAAGGTAGTTCGGCCAGTTCGCTCAGCGGGCGCTGTTCGACGCTTATGCCGTCCAGGAGATCGATGATTCGGGCCGAGGATCCGAAAGCCACGACCCGAGTGGCGAAAGCCTCCCTGCCCAAGGCCGTATGAAGACCGCGCATTGCGGCGCGCCCGATCCAGCCGCCCGCTCCGACGATCACGATCCGGCGCCCATCGGCCTTGAGGCCCGCAATTGCCGCTGGATCAAGCGCCGTCGCTGAAGTCAGATCGGGAAGCTCACGCATGGGCAAATCATGCGATGCCGAGGGGAGAGAGATAATCGATTTCTGGCGTCATCCGATCGATCGGATTGGACTCCATCGATCCGCTCTCGGTCACCCGGCTGCTGATCTTCGGGAAGTAGGTTTGTTCGGGATCCACCGGAACGATGAAAGCGTGAAGCCCCTGGCCTGCCATCGCGGCGAGGAAGTCGGCATCCTGGGTGAAGTTAACCGGCAGGCGCATCACCGGGATGTCCCAGGCAGCGAACAACTTGTCCCACGACGGCAATCCGAGGCCTGAGCGAGTGTCACAGCCCAGATACTTCCCGCCGAAATAATTCTTCTGCGTCATGCGTATCGAGGCGTGGCCTTGATCATCGAAGATGAACATCTTGAGGTTCAGGTCGTTGATTCGCGCGGTGCCCAGCTCCTGCAGGTTCTGCGCGAACCCGCCATCGCCCTCGATAAGGATGGTGCGCCGCCCCTTGCCCGCGATCGCCGCGCCGATCGCCCCCGACAGGCCATAGCCCATCGAGGCAAGCGACTTGTTGGTGATAAGCCGCTGGCCGAGCTTCTGCTGGAAAAGCTGCATCGACAGCGTGAAGGCGCTCCCACTCGAGCAGGGGATCACCAGATCCTTTTCGTTGGTCAAGGTTTCGAGCCCGACGATGAAGTCGTAAGGCGAAAGGTAGCCCTGCCCGGTGTTGTTGACCGCCTCGACTCGCGGCACGGCGGCGCGAATGCGACGCGCCTGGCGCAGCCATTCGGGCTTGGACTGCACCCCTTGCTCCAGCATACGCCGCAGGAAGTCGTTCGCATCGGCATTGATGGCCATGTCAACGCGTGGATGGCCCTTGGCCAGCTCCGCGGGGTCGATCTCGACCTGGACGACCTTCGCCTCACGCCCGAATTCCTGCCAGTTGAACCCGGTCTGCTGGAGCCCTAGTCGCGTTCCGAGTGCGACGATGAGGTCCGCTTTCTGGATGACGATATTGGCGCTGCGCTGGCCCCAGGTGTTGGGGCGGCCAAGGTAATAGGGCGCCTCGCCATCGATGCGGTCGGCGCCGTTGTAAGTCGTCATGGTCGGCAGGGCGAGCGCATCGAGAGTTTTCCGCAGCGCGTCCATTGTGGCGAGTTCGATCCCACCGCCGACTAGCAGCACTGGGCGCTCGGCACCATTCCAGAGCCGCGCCACTTCGACTACCGTTTCTGCGCTTGCCGTGGCAAGAACCGGGGCGGGGATTGCCGGAAGCGGTTCCTCGTTCCGCTGCGCGGCCTGCACGTCCAGCGGGAATTCGATGAACACCGGTCCCTTGCGCGGAGTCCAGCTCGGCTCGATCATCGCGAGGAACTCGGCTGCCGATACCGGCTGCTCGAGCCGCATCGAAAGCTTGGTCGTGGACTGCATCAAGGCCACGCCGTCGATCTCCTGGATCCCCCGCGAACGCAGTTGGCCGCGCGCAAGATCGGCGGTCTTCACCTGCCCGCCAATCACCAGCAGTTCGCGGCTTTCCAGCCACGCACCGCTGATGGCCGTAACGATGTTGGTCTGTCCCGGCCCGGCGGTGACGAGCGCCAGCGCCTTGGCAGGTGCGGCGACAAGGTTGAAATACTCGGCCGCGATGCCGGCGGCGACCTCATGCACCACCGGAATTCCGATAAGATAACGGTCGAGGCTCTCGGTGAGGTGCATGATGTTGCCCCCGCCGACGTAGAAGTAATGCGTATAGCCTGCCGCAGCCAGCCAGGCGCCGATCTGATCGGAGTATTTCATGCCGCGCTTCTTTCGCTCTGGTTGTTGGACAGGGCAAGCAGCGAGCGGAAGATCGTCATCACCTGGTGATCAGACAGGCTGCCAGGCGTCGAGCGGTCATAGCCCCAGTCGGCATGAAGCGGCAGGTGCACCGCCCCCTCGAAGGGTTCGAGATGGCTGTTCATGTCATCGAGATATACCGCGAGGTGCACGCCCTTCTCGAGCCAGCCGTTCTCGCGCGCGACCGCCAGCTTGCTACCGCACCGCCGGATGTCCTCCTGCCCGAACACCGGAATAACGTCGGCGTCGTGGAATGCCAGGGTCTGCCTGATCGACTTTACGTTGCGGGTCGACAGAATCGCGAACTGGTCGGGATGGGCGAGGAGCAGCGGCTTCAGGCGCAGGAAGAAATCATAGGGCGGCATCAGCTTGGGCCACTCTTCGTCCGCCATCAACTCAGCGCGTGCCGCGAAGAAATCGCGCGCGAAATCCCAGTCCTCCTGTTCTGCTGTCACGTGCGGCAGGGTATCGCGCGCGGTAAAAGCGTGGCGAGAGAACAGGCGGCGGTATTGCCAGGCATCCGTGACGACGGTGCGATACCCGAGGAATTCCTCGTAGTCGACGTCTTGCCGGTAGAGATCATTGCCGGCCACTACTCTCTTCGAGACGGTATATGCCTCGTAGGCGCTGTTGAACAGCACGCCGTCGAAATCGAGAATGAAAAGGACGTCCATCGCGTTACATCCGCGCTCGGATCTGGACCAGCCGATCGTCGGCTGCTGTAGCGATGGCACCGTGGTAGCGCGACTGGAGTTCGAGCAGCGCGGTCTCTACCGCAAACGCATCGGCAAGCGCACCCTCTTCCAAGAAATCCTCGGTAGCCATGATGCACTTGCGCGTTTCCACCGCCGCGACGAGATCACGAAGCTCAGCATCCTGCTCCAGCAAGGTACGGGTCGCCGTGCTGATGGTGCCCCCCATGGTGGTGGGCAGGCCACGCCGTCCCGCCGCGCGCGCAACATGTTTCACCATAGCGATCGTCTGGTCGCATTCCACGCCCTGCCCGCCGAAACTCGCCGTCAGATCGGAACGCCCGACCGTCACCTCGGTCAGCTCGGTGCCCGCGTCGAGCAATTCTTCGATCCGTTCGACCGCATTGCGTGTCTCGACGGTCACGCCGACATGGTCGAACGCGCCTTCGGGGAGCATCGCCATGTACTTGTGCATGGCGAAACCACTCTCGATCATCGGTGCGACGACCTGGCGGACTCCGATCTGATGAAGAAAACGGATGTCGGCCTTGGCCTCGCATCCACCGATCTTGACCAGGTATCCGACGCCATGCCGCGCGGCGAAGACGACCTCGGCGGCGAGCGTGTCGCGCGCCAGGGCCTCTGCTTCGAATTCGCCCTTGAGCCCGGAAATTCTGTCGAAGTTCAACATGTCTGACTGTCCCGAATGGATTGGAGCTATCCTCAGCGCCGCACGAACTTGGTGATGGTGTCAGTCATGTAGCCGATTTCGGCCTCACCGAGCCCCGGATAGACCCCGACCCAGAAAGTGCGCTCGGTGACGATGTCGGAATTGGTGAGTTCGCCGACTACGCGATAGTTGCGGGCCTTCATGTAGGGCTGCCGCGTGATGTTGCCGCCGAACAGAAGACGAGTCCCGATCTTCATGTCGTTGAGGTGCTTGACGACATCGTCGCGCGTGAAGGTTGCCCCCTCGCGAACGGTGATCGGGTAGCCGAACCAGCTCGGATCCGAGCGCGGGGTCGCCTCGGGAAGGATCAGCACGTCCTCCAGCGGGCGCAGCAGCTCGGTGATCAGCTTGAAGTTGCGGCGGCGGGCGGCCACGAAGTCCTCGAGGCGGTCCATCTGCGCAAGACCGACCGCAGCCTGCATGTCCGTGATCTTCAGATTGTAGCCGCAGTGGCTGTAAGTGTACTTGTGGTCATAGCCGAATGGCAGGTCGCCGAGGCGGCGGCAGAACCGCTTGCCGCAGGTATTGTCTACCCCCGGCGCGCACCAGCAATCACGACCCCAGTCGCGCATGGATTCCATCACCCGCTTCAGACGGGGCTTGTCGGTGAAAACCGCGCCGCCTTCACCCATGGTGATGTGGTGCGCGGGATAGAAGCTCAGGGTTCCCATGTGACCGAAGGTGCCGACATGCTTGCCGTCGTAAGTCGCGCCGAGCGCGTCGCAGCAGTCCTCGACCACGAAGAGGTTGTACTTCTCGGCTACGCGCATCACCTCGGCCACGTCGAAAGGGTTGCCGAGCGTGTGTGCGATCATGATCGCGCGGGTCTTCTCGGTGACCGCCGCCTCGATCATCTCGGGCTTGATGTTGTAGGTCGGGATGTCGACGTCGACAAACACCGGCACGATCCCGTACTGCAGCGACGGGTTGATGGTGGTCGGGAAGCCCGTGGCGACGGTGATCATCTCGTCACCAGCCTTGAGCGCATCGTTGCGCAGGTAATGGCTGGTGAGGGTCGAGAACGCAACGAGGTTCGCCGACGATCCCGAGTTGACGGTCAATGCGTGATCGACGCCGATATACTTCGAGAGGCGTGCTTCGAACTCGGTGTTGAAGCGACCGGTGGTCAGCCAGAAGTCGAGCGCGCTCTCGGCAAGCAGTTGCATGTCCTTGGGCCCATAGACTTTGCCCGACACCGGAACCACGCTCTTACCCGGCACGAAGGCCTTGGGCGCATGGTGCACCTCGGCATACTGCCCGACGAGATCGACGATCAGGTTGCGGAATTCCGCCTCGCTGAGATCGCGCAATTCCTGGGGGCCCGAAGGGATTGGCCGGTTCATGCAGATTCACTTTCTTTTGATAGCGTGGCGTTCATCAGCGCCTGGTAGGAAGCGAGCTGACCGCGAGAGATGGAAAGGGCATCCGCACCGTTCGCGACGGCTTGATGCCAATCGATGATATGGTTGATAGTCGTGCCAAGATCAAAGCTTGGTCGCCAGCCAAGGTCCGCGTACGCCTTGGAACAATCGAGCGTGAGAAGCTTCGCCTCGTGCTTGGCGCTGTCCTCGACCACCTCGTAGGAGCCCCGGCCCCAGCGCTCGATCATGCGCTTGACGATCCACAGCACGGGCCGCGCGTCGCCCGGCGAAGGACCGAAATTCCATGCGGAGGCGACCGAGGCATCGCCCGTGGCGAGCCGCTGCGCGATGAGGAGATAGCCGCCCAGCGCCTCGAAAACATGCTGCCAGGGCCGCAATGCGCCGGGCGAGCGGATCACCACCGGCCGACCCGCCACCACCGCACGGACGATGTCCGGAACCAGTCTGTCCTTGGCCCAGTCGCCGCCGCCGATCACATTGCCCGCTCGTACCGAAGCAAGCAGGGCGCCCGCCGAGTCATTGAAGAACGACTTGCGCCACGAGGCAATGACGATCTCGGCCGCGGCTTTGCTCGCACTGTATGGATCATGCCCGCCGAGGGGATCGGTTTCACGGTAGGGCCATACCCATTCGCGGTTTTCATAGCACTTGTCGCTTGTCACTGCGACAATAGCCTTCAGACCCGGCTGGCGGCGACAGGCATCGAGCACATGTGCCGTGCCCTGTACGTTGGTAGCGAAGGTTTCGCACGGCTCGTCGTAAGACAAGCGCACCAGCGGCTGGGCCGCAAGGTGAAACACGACCTCGGGGCGCGCTTGCAGCATGACCTTCTCGACAAGGGCCGCATCGCGGATATCGCCCTCGACGCTGTCGACGAGATGGTTGATGTGTGCTTGTCGAAACAGGCTCGGATCCTCTGCCGGCAGCGCAAAGCCCGTCACCTCGGCGCCCAGTTCGGCAAGCCAGAGCGCCAGCCACGCGCCCTTGAAGCCAGTATGTCCGGTCAGGAAAACGCGGCGCCCGCGCCAAAAATCCGGATCTACCAGCATTTCCAAGGCGCACCCTTGTTCCAAAGTTCCTCGAGATGGAGCTTGTCGCGCAATGTATCCATGGGCTGCCAGAAGCCGGTGTGATGGTAACCGTAAAGTTCGCCGGCGCTGGCAAGCCGCTCCATCGGCTCACGTTCCCAGGTGATCGCTGGCCCCTCGACATAATCGTCGAGCACGGAAGGGTCGGCGACGAAAAAGCCACCATTGATAAGCCCGCCGTCGCCCGCTGGCTTCTCGCGAAAGCCTGTCACCTGGTGGTCGACGAAATTGAGCGCGCCGAAGCGTCCCGGCGGCGCCACGGCCGTAACCGTGGCCTTGCCGCCGTGCGCGCAGTGGAACTCATAAAGCTTCTTCACGTCTATGTCGGCAACGCCATCACCATAGGTAAAGAAGAACGGCTTACCGTCGGGCAGGTATTGACGGATCGCCTTCAAGCGACCTGCGGTCATCGTCTCCAGTCCCGTGTCGACAAGCGTGATGCGCCAACCCTCGTTGCGATTGCGGTGAACCTCGGTCGTGTTCGCGGCAAGATCGATCGTCACGTCTGCCAAATGCAAAAAGTAATTTGCGAAGTACTCCTTGATGACATAACCTTTATAACCCAAGCAGATAATGAAGTTTTTCACGCCGTGAGCGGAATAGATCTTCATGATGTGCCAGATTATCGGCATGCCGCCGATCTCGACCATCGGCTTGGGACGGACGCTCGTCTCCTCACCTAGTCGCGTGCCAAGGCCCCCCGCCAAAATGACGGCATACGTATCACTAGAAATCATTCGAGAGTGACCTCAGCGGATGCAAACTGGACAGTATATTTCGAATGGACCGACATAGTACATCGTCCGGCCCGGCGGGCGGCCTTCTAGACAGGACTCCCGGTTGGCGCAAGAGGGGGGTAAGTACCTGTAACCGAACGGCGATGGCATATGTTGCAGAAAGTCAACTGGTGCTTGCAACGAGGCGGCCGGGCGCGGCCTACTTCCGATGCCGGCGTGGCGAAATCGCTAGATATAAAACATTTTGCCTGCCCCACCTGCGGGGTCGGAACTATCGGAAGGGGCTTGGCGGATCGCCATATGTCGCCTCTTCGCCCGATATAGCGGCATTCAAAGCAACGCAGGATACAGCCACGGAACTGCCTGCATCCCGAGACCATTGCGACGGGAAATGCAATGCAGGAGATCAAGCATGGCAGTTACAACGAGCGAGCAAGGGAATCTGGGCGACGCCCTGCGCGACGACACCCGCACTATCGCCGCAAACGCCAAACAGCGGCTCTATGGTGAAATCGACGCCCGCAAAGGCGGCGCGTCGCAACAGGTCAAGGCCGTATCTTCAGCGCTGGACCGCGCCGGCAGAGAGCTTGGACAGGAAGGACCGTCGTGGTTGCGCGCGACATTCGAAAGCGCGGCCAGAGCCGCACAGAATTTGGCGGACACGGTCGAGCACAAGGATGCGCGCACGATTTCCAGCGAAGTCCAGCAAATCGCGCGCAACCATCCGGGCAGCTTCCTGGCCGCCTGCGCCTTTGCCGGATTTGCGGCAGCGCGCGTGATGCAGGCGGGCGCCAGCAGCGGCACGGCCGCAACCTCTGCCCGTCAGGAGCAGGAACGCGGAACGCCGCAATCGTTTGCGGGCACTTACGCGCCATCGCCTGCCTCGTCCGCCGGAGCATCGTTGTCATGACCGACACGCGCACTTTTCCGACGGAAGCACCGCATGTGACCGGCCAACCCGAAGGCAACGACAATCTGTTGGATCTCATCCGCCAGTTGACGGGCCAAGGCGCGCATCTGGCAGAGCAGCAACTGGCACTCATCAAAGCCGAACTCCACCAGTCCGCCACCGAAGTCAAAACCGGGATAGCGGCGCTGATCGGCGCGGCGGTGGTCGGCATTGCCGGGCTCGGCGTCGTGCTGATGGGGCTTGGCTATCTGCTGGGCGATGCTCTCGACGATCTCAAGCTCGGCGTCCTTATCGTCGGCGGGGCCACACTGCTGGTCGCCCTGGTGATGTACGCCGCCGCGCGCAGCAAAATGAACAGCACCCAGCTTACCCCGGACCGCAGCCGTGAAACCCTTGCCCGCACGCCCCAGGCGGTGCGCGGCGACCTGAACCCGGAGCACCACGCATGACCGACACCACCCAAACCCACGATCCCGCCGCCATCGAGCAGGACATCCGGCGGACGCAGGAAGAAATGAGCCGCACCGTTGACCGGATCGGAGACCAGTTGACGCCCCGCAACCTGCTGAACGCGCTGCTCGACAAAGCCGAAAGCGGCAACGTCGACGGGCGCATGCTGCTCGACGGCGCACGCCGCAATCCCGTCGCGCTGGCGATGATCGCCTGCGGCGGGATCTGGCTGGTCAGCGAGCACGATGCGAAACTGCCGTCGTTCCGGCGGGACAGATCGCACCAGCAGCCAGAGCAGGACTTTCCCCACCGAGACTATGTGGCGCATATGCAACAAGTCGAATGGCGCGATGGCGAAGATCTGGCCAGCTACCAGCGCCGTCGCGATATTGCCCGGGGCAATTTCTTCATGTGCGAGCGCCGCCACGACGAGGATGAAGCGGGCTGGCGCCAGCGCCTGGACGGATTGACCGAAACGCTTGGTCAAAAACGCCAGGCCCTGGCCGACCAAGGTGGCCAGATTGCCAGCTCGGTGAGTGACAAGACCCGCTTCGGCGTGGCGTCGGTGAGCAATGCGGCCGGCACGGCCAGCACGCGAGCCCGCGAGATCTTCCTGGACAATCCGCTGGTCGGAGGCCTCGCCGCAGCGGCGATCGGGACTCTCCTGGGAACAATCGTGCCCTTGACGGAACCGGAACAGGAAAAACTGTCTGGCGTAGGCGAAAAAGCCCGCGACCTTGCCATGCGGGCCAAGGATGAAGTGACCGGTGCGGTGAACGAACAACTCGCGGGCGAGGAAGAGCAAAGCCCGCAAGGTACCCGCCCGGTCGAACCAGTCGGCAACGCACAGTTCCACCGGGTCGATGCCGAGTCGCCGTTCGTCGCGTAACACCGGCAGCCGGCTCGGCACTGCCAGCGGATGAAACCAGACGTGATTCCAGGGGGCGCGGCCGCAACCTGGAATCGCTCTTTGGCAAGGCTGCGGTGCAGGCCGCGACGCCAGCAAAACCAGGCGATCCGGGCGATGTCCGCAAGCGTGACAATTCCGAAACGCCAACGGTAGACGGCGACACTCACGGCAGCCAGAAGGTGACGATGCGCCGATCAAGCATGCTACTGGAACTCCAGAAGCGCCGACGGAGCGGCCCGGGCCTGCTTCTGGCCCGGCGCGCCCTGATCGCAGGCCACCAGACCAGACGGCTGCTCCGCACCCGGCAATGGCGCGTCGGCAACTGCTGCGATCCGCGATCGATCAGCTTGCGGCCCCCCCCGGGAAGTCAGGGTTTTTCCGATCCGACGGGCGTTCCCGCGGACGCCGGACGGCTGTTGTCGTCATATACCGTAGACCATGGGCCGGTGGCCGTGCCGATGATGATCGTGTCTTCGTCAGCGCCGTCGAAATGGACCGTCCCCGCTGGCACGATCAGATAGCTTCCCGCGCGGTAGGTTTGCGTTGCCGACCGGTCTCCAACGGCCCCAAAACCGATTCTTAACGCACCCTGCACGACAAAAACGCGCGCATCGGCAGTGTGATAGTGCGGGGAATCCCAGACGCCTGCCGGTATGTGGAATGCATAGGAAAATGCCTTTCCGGTTTTGTCCCGCACACCTTCCAGCAATGCGAACTGCGTGCCGTTCGGTGCGGCGGCCTGCCAGCGGATTTCCGATGGCCTGACGGCATAGGCAACCGTTTGGGCATCGGCGGGCAGACCGCTGAAAAGCGCTGAAAGCAGTATGACGAGTTCGTGTGGTCTGTGCATTTCGTTTTCCTTTCCGGCCGATTATCCCGGAATCCCGGGAGCGGACGTCCCGCTTCTTGCGGTCGAATCCCGATGCTCGGCGTGGGTCAGGCATCGATGCGCGAAGGACGTCGGCACCGCTTGAATTCTTTCTGGCAATGTTGCATCAGCGAACAGCGCCGGGGCAGAGCAACCCCCCGGTAAAGCGCAGCGCGCGCTCAAGTGTTGCTTCATTGATCGGTCTTTTGGCTGCGGTGGAGCGTATCTTGAAGTCGTTCAGCCAATCTTTCGCTGCGGCGCTTTGCTTGTTTTCCGGCGTCGTTCATCACGCCCGTGCCGAGGCACCTCACCTGCAAGCCTTGCTGGGCAATCCTGACAACCTGACGGTCAGCGGCAGCCTGCGCTTGCGCTATGAAACGCTGACGGGTCAGCCGCGGATCAACCTGCCGCCGACAGACCGGCAGATCGCCTTGCGGACGACTCTCGCCATCGAATACAGGCCGGCACCGAACGTCCGCCTCGGAGCCGAAATGTTCGACAGCCGGGCATGGCTTGGCCGGCCGGGCAGTTCCATCAGTGCAAACGATGTCAATGCGCTCGAACCTGTGCAGGGCTATGTCGCGGTGGATTTCGCGCCGGTGAAAGGCGTCAAAGCCACGGTGGAGGCCGGCCGTTTCATCCTGAACCTCGGCTCGCGCCGGCTGGTGGCGGCGGACGACTATCGCAACACCACCAATGGCTACACCGGCTTGCGCGCCGATCTGAAAATGCCTGAGGGCATCCGCGCCACGCTGATCTATACCCTGCCCCAGATCCGCACGCCCGGGGACCAGGCCTCGGTGCTTGCCAACCGTGCCGCGCTCGACAAGGAAAGCTTCGATCTGCGCTTGTGGGGCGGGCTGGTCTGGCGCCCCAGAACCCTGCTCGGCGCGACCGCGGAAGCATCGTATTTCCGTCTGCAGGAACATGACAGCCCATTACTGGCAACCCGCGACCGCAATCTGCACACCGTCGCTGCCCGCCTGATCCGCGAGCCCAAAGCGGGAAAGCCCGATTTCGAAATCGAGGGGGCCTGGCAGTTCGGCACCGTAAGCGAAAGCCTGAGGCCGGATGCGCGTCGGCTCGATGTCGGTGCCTGGTTCATTCACGCCGATGCGGGATACATGTTTCCCGGGCCTGCCCGGCTGCGCCTGTCCATCGAATACGACCGTGCGAGCGGCGACGGACCCAGCCGTTCCTATGGCCGGTTCGATACGCTGTTCGGCATGCGCCGCGCCGATTTCAGCCCTGCCGGGGTACTCGCCGCAATTGGCCGCAGCAATATCGACAGCCCCGGGGTGCGCGCGGAAATCGCGCCGCACAAACGCCTGGACGCGTTCCTCTCCTACAGACCGATGTGGCTTGCGGAAAGGACCGATTCGTTCGCCTCCACCGGCGTCCGCGATCCCGGCGGAAAATCGGGCTCCTTTGCCGGACATCAGATCGACGGTCGCGTGCGCTACTGGCTTCTCCCGGCGTCCTTGCTGACCGAAATCAACGCTTTCTGGATGCCGAAAGGGCGATTTCTGTCAACCGCCCCCAATGCCCCGCACACACCGGATACCACCTATGTCAGTACCGCACTGATCGCCACGTTCTGACGCAGGCCCCCTGCATGCCCTCGTCAACGCTGCCAGCATCATGGCGCTGGCAGCGCTTGCGCGCGCGACACCGGCGCCGGACCAGGCGGGGAAATGAATTTGTTTGGCAAAGTTCATCGCGGCATCCTGATGTGTCTGCAAGGTATTGAGACGTAAAATGTCCCAAGCACTGCAGGAGGGGAGGATACCGATGAAAATTTTCGGTGCCAGAGGTCGCGCATAGCGGCCTGTCTGCTTTCGACGGCTACTTTTGCAAATCCGGGTAGTGTCACAGCTCAAGCTGCTGACAACGAAGCAAGCGCCACAAAAGTGCCAGACATTATTGTGACAGCACAGAAACGCGCGGAAGGTCGCCAGGATGTTCCGATCGCGATCACGGCGATTACGGCAGAAGCGATCGAGGCGCACGGCATCCGCAACGCGGCGGACATCGCGCAACTGACACCCAATCTGCAAGTCGATGCAGGGCGCTCTTCCAATGATGTCAAGATCTCGCTGCGCGGCATATCTTCGGCCGGCATCATCATCGGTCAGCCCGAAAGCGTCGGCGTCTATGTCGACGGCGTCTATGTCGACGGCGTCTATTACGGCGGGCGCTCGCTTGCCAATCTCGATTTCTCGAACATGGAACGGATTGAAGTATTGCGCGGCCCCCAGGGAACGCTGTTCGGCCGCAATACAATAGCAGGGGCGATCAGCTAAACCACCCGCAAGCCCGGCAACACGTTCGGCGCGCGTTTCGAGGGCAAATATGGCAACTATGATGCCTATCGCGTTCGCGGCAGCATTGAAGGGCCGATCGTGCGCGACGCCCTGTTCCTTGGTGCCTCGGGCACCTATCTGAAACGTGACGGGTTCCAGCGCAATCTGGCGGGCGGTGCCGGCGCGCCGGCGCAGGACGCGACCGAACTGGGAAGCGGCTGGGCGACGCTCGCCATACACGATCGTCAATGCCGATATCGGTGTCGACAATGGCCGGTTCGGCGTCACGTTCTTTGCCCGCAACCTTTTCGACCGCAACTATTTTGTGGCGTTTGGCGATAGCCTGGCCCTTTACGGATCGCCAGGTGCGCCAACCTATATCGCCGGAAATCCGGCGCCCTCCGGACTGCGCGCCACCCTGCGTTTCGGCACGCGGGCTGCCCGGTAAGCCAATCCCGAGACGCGGGCGACTGCTGGTTTGCAGTGTGGTCGCGATAGGTGCCCTGCCAATTATCGTAATGTCAATGGCCATTGCGATTATAATTCGAATTATTAACTCCTCTGGCCGATTTTTAAGTCTGGATAGTTTTTTCTACAGCGGCAAATATCCAGTCCATTGTTTCGGCCAATTAGGGAGTGGGTAAATGCAAGACAATTTGGCACTGGTAAATCGTTTCATGGCATCGACCGCAGCGAAAGACTTTGAAGCAGCGATTGCATGCTTTTCCGAAGACGCCGTTGTTCAGAGCCCGATGGGGCCGCAAAAAGGCAGGAAGCAAATTCTCGACGGCCTCAAGATGATGGCCTCGATGCCTGCCCCGGCCGCCGCGGCACCGCCCGAACCGCGTATAGAAGGTGACGATATCGTCATGGACATGAAAACGCCAATGGGCGCTATCCGCATGACGTTTTCTTTCAAAGACGGCCTGATCTCGCATCAGGCGATCAAGATGGGCGGCTGAAACCAGGCATCGACAAAGGAAAAGACGATGGAATTCTCTACGTATATGTCGCCCATCTCGCCCAGCCCCGATCAAGACAAGGCGATTCTCGATAATCTGGTCGCCAATGCGCTGACGCTCGAAAAGGCTGGCTTCCGCTGCTTTTATCTGGGCGAACATCATTTCAGCAATTATTCGACTTATTCGAACAATTACATGATGCTGACTCATATCGCCGCGAAAACGGAGCGCCTTTTTGTCGGCACGTCGGTCACCACGCTGCCTCTGCATCATCCGGTCAATCTTGCCGAAGACGTCAATCTGCTCGACAATCTGTCGAACGGACGTTTCGTGTTCGGAATCGGCTCGGGCGGCATCCCGTTCGAACAGATGGGTTTCGGGATCAGCATCGACATCAAACCCGCCGACGAAGCGCTCAAGATTCTCAACACGGTCTTCGATCTGTGGGAACTGGACGAGGAAAAGACCGCCGAAACGCCTTACGAGTTCGATACCGGGCTCTACCGCGGCAAAGTGGTGGGGCGGATCATGCCCCGCGCGCTCACGCGCCCGCATCCGATCATCAAGCGGGCCTGCCAATCTGAATCGGGCGTGCGCATGGCCGCGCGCAACGGCTGGCCGGCTCTGCTGTTCCCCGTGTTGATGGGCGGCGACCCGTGGCCGAAATTCATTGCGTGGTGGGACTTGTACCGCCGCGGCCTGGAAGAGGCGGGCCATGACGACGAGACGATGGAACGCTGCCTGAAATGGTCGAGCCCCTATGTCATGGTCGAAGTGGGCGATGATACCATGTCGGCCGTGCAATCCATGATGGGCAGCATGATGACCTACGGCGGTTGGGTGCAACGGCAGATGATGCTCGAACAGCGCCATCTCGGCCGCAATCCCGTGATGGAATCGACCGGGGGCAGCCCCGGCGACATGGCCAGCGCGCCAGGAGAAGGCTTCCCCCCTCCACCGGAGCACGGCCTGACGATCGGCACGCCGGAACAGATTGCCAAAGGTCTGAAGGATTTCCGCGATCTGGGTTTTCAGGAAACGATCGTCGGCTTCGGCATGGGCGTATTCGACGAACACCAGCGAGAGCGCAAGGATCGTTCGATCGAGCGCTTCACGAACGAAGTTATGCCTTTGATGTAATTTATTTTTATCTGGAGACTGATAATGGCTCGTGTCATGAACGATTTTCCGCCGCCTCGGCCGGTCAGCCTTGGCGACGCCGAATACGGTATTGCGCCAGGCACCGAGATCGAAGGCGCCGGCGCGATGGCAGTCGGCGATGTGATAACCGCAAAGCTCGGCGATACCAGCGTGATCGTCCGGCGCCACGACAATGGCATCGACGTTTTTCTGAACCGTTGCCCCCATATGGGATCGCCGCTCGATCTGCGCGGCCCCAACAAGGTGCTGAACGACGCGGGTACGCATTTCTTCTGTCCGCGCCACCGGGCCGATTTCACGCTCGATACCGGCACGGCCATAAACGGTCCCTGCATCGGCCTGCATCTCGTGCCCGTGAAGACGACATTGGCAGAGGGCACGCTGCGCACGGCGTGACCATCCCAGGCGCCGGCGCCTGCGGTATCGCTTCCCGATGCCGTTGGCGCCGGTCCGCTGCCTCAGGGTGCCCGCATCGCCGCCTCGTGCAGGCGCATCACCGCTGCCCACACCGTGGCGAATTGGGCATCTGCCAGCCCATGATAATCATGATCGCTTTCCAGCGACACGATGATGCCGGTATCGGGCATGAACCGGCCGGACGCGGCCGGATCGCCCCCATAGGCGTCTTGCCGCCCCTGGATCACGACCAATGGCCTGGTTATGCCGCGCAGGTGCCGGGTCCGATAGGGCTCGCGGTTTCGCTCGGGATGCCGGAATGGATATCCGATACAGGCAATGCCGGCCACCTTGGGATTGGTGGCGATGCGTGTGGCGGCAATCCCGCCGGCGGAATGGGTGATCAGCACAACGCGATCGAACGGGATCCGGCGCACGAAACGATCGAGTTCCTGCGCCGCGATCATCCAGTGGGGCAGAACGGCAGCTTTGAAAAAATCGCGCCGCTGCGCGCCGGCCCAGGCCAACCAGGTCTTGATCACATAACGCAGCACGCGCCGATCCAGCCTGTGGCCGAGGCCGGTGCTTCGGGCAATCGCGGGCCAGGCCCGGGCCAGGCGGGCGTTGATCCGCTCCGACGCACGATGGCGTTCGGATTCGAAAAAGAACACCGGGTATCCCTGCTGCGCCAGCCCGCGCGCGATCCTGGTCAGGATGTCGGATCGCTTGGCCCTGTTGCTGCGTTCGGCAAACACGAACGCGCACGAATGGTTCATGGTCGTTGGCACCAGGCTGGATTGCAGGTTTCCTTGGGAACCGAACCGCATCGCCTGTCAAGATACCGGGCCTGTCAAGATACCGGGCCTGTCAAGATACCGGGCCTGTCAAGATACCGAGATTGCCGCCGCGCCTCCGGCATGGCAGGCAAACCGTTCCCGCGTGCCGTCGACAGGAGCCTGCATGCCCGAAAAGCCCCCGATCGGTCGCGACACGCGCCTGTGCATGTCGCTTTCCGGGCGTCCCGGCAATGCCGGATCGCGGCTGCACAACTATCTTTACCAAGCGCTGGGGCTGGATTTCATCTACAAATCCTTTTCCACGCGCGATCTGCCGGCGGCGGTGGCGGGCATCCGCGCGCTGGGCATTCGCGGCAGCGCCATCTCCATGCCATTCAAGGAAGCCGTGATTCCCCTGCTGGACAAGCTGGAGCCCTCGGCCCTTGCGATCGACAGCGTCAATACCATCCTCAACGACGACGGATGCCTTACCGGCTACAACACCGATTATACCGCCTGCCGCCAGTTGCTGGAGGCCGGACCTGCCGATCCGGCGCGGCCTTTCGTGCTGCGTGGCAGCGGCGGCATGGCCAAGGCCGTGGTGGCCGCTCTGCGCGATGCCGGTTTCACGCAAGGAACGATCGTCGCCCGCAATCCGCTCGCCGGTCCGGCGCTTGCCCGGCGCTATGGCTTCGCCTGGTCGCCGGAGTTGCCACCGGGCGGGGCACCCCTGCTGGTCAATGTCACGCCGCTGGGTATGGAAGGCAGCGACGAGAATGCCCTTGCTTTCCCCGCCGCCATGATCGCCGACGCCGAGGTGGCTTTCGACGTGGTGGCCCAGCCGGCGCAGACGCCGTTTATCGCGATCGCCCTCGCGGCTGGAAAGCCTGTGATTTCAGGTGCGGAGGTGATCGTGCTGCAGGCGATCGAACAGTTCGTGCTCTACACCGGGATGCGCCCTGAGCCGGACCTGGTGATCGAGGCGGCCCGTTTTGCCCATGGCGATGCCACTGCGGCGCGGCTGGCCGCAGCGGGGCTGGCACCGAGGATGTGACCGGCCGCCGCGGCCCGGGACAGTCCGCCCCCCCGCGACAATCGCCATTGCCCCCCTTTGCGTGGCGGGGGTCCATCCTATATGATGCGCCATGGCCAGGCTGCCTCTGGCACAAAAGGACATGAGGGATATGGGCAAGGCCGAGATGGAATTTCCCGAGCCGCCGTTTGCCGTCGACGATGTGGTTGCACGGTTGCGCGGCGCGCGGGAAAACTGGCGCGATGCCCGCAGCAAGCGGGGCGATTATGGTGCCGTCGGTTTCCCCTCGCGCCATGCGCTGGGCCGGATCATCGATGTTCTGGCCGCCGCACTCTTTCCGTTGCGTCTCGGCCCGGCCGAAGTGACGGCCGCCAACGAAGATATCTTCGTCGCCGCCAGCCTGCAATCGGCGCTGCCCCTGCTCGCCGCGCAAGTGCGCATGGAACTGCATTACAGCCATCCGCAGGATGACGACGCGACGATCGAAAGCGACGTGGAGCGGATTGTCGGCACGCTCGCAGCGCGCCTTCCCGAAATCCGCCGCCTGCTCGACAGCGATGTCGAAGCCGCGTTCGACGGAGACCCGGCAGCCCGCTGCGTCGATGAAGTGCTGCTGTGCTATCCTTTTGTCACGGCCGTGCTGCATCACCGCGTCGCGCACGAACTTTACAAGCTGGGCGCGCCCCTAGTGGCCCGGATCATTGCCGAAATCGCGCATTCCCGCACGGGGATCGACATTCACCCTGGCGCCACCATCGGCGAACGCTTTTTCATCGATCACGGCACCGGGGTGGTGATCGGCCAGACGGCAATCATCGGCAAGCGGGTGCGGATCTATCAGGCCGTCACGCTGGGTGCCCGCAGCTTCAGCACCGACGAAGAAGGCCGCCTGGTGAAAGACGAACCACGCCATCCGATCATCGAGGACGACGTGACGATCTATGCCGGCGCCACGATCCTGGGCCGTGTCACGATCGGGCGCTGCTCCGTCATCGGCGGCAATGTCTGGCTCACCCGCTCCGTTCCCCCGGGCAGCCGCGTACGCCAGACCCAGGCCAGCGTCACTGTGGAAGCCGGCGATCCCTGCGATCCGTGCGACTGATCGTCACGGCGTAAGACGGCCGCTCGTTTGATGCGGCAGGAACGCACGCCAAAAAGCACGGCAGGGCCAAATGACCCTGCCGTGCCGCTCAGAGCTTGCTCACCAGTTCGGGTACGGCAGTGAAGATGTCGGCCACCAGGCCCACGTCGGCCACCTGGAAAATCGGTGCGTCCTCGTCCTTGTTGATGGCGATGATGGTCTTGG
>NZ_JBYNTS010000017.1:0-43818 GCF_057784975.1 Novosphingobium sp. DS6-6
ACGGACTGTCCCCGAACTCTGGGATGCCATTCGCGATGCGCTGCCACGCTTCACACCCCACGAATGCACAAATTACTTTATCGCAGCAGGTTATGAGCCAGAGTGATCGGAATCTGCTCTAACGTCCGCGCTTCGCATTTTTCGAACGAGTGGGTTGTAGGGACGGTTTGTCTGACAAGCCGTCTCGGCGCTCGAGATTTCTCGGTTGCTTCGGTTGGACCGTGGCAAGCTGAAGCATGACCCATCCCGCATTGAAGGCGGCGACGTCCGAACCTCGACGGTTCAACTGGACGGTCTGCGCCATTTTGGCGAATGGCGGCTTACAGGACGACCGATTGAACGCCTGAGTGACTGCACCGGCGCGCCTTCCTGACGGTCTGCATTGCAGCTATCCATCGGCAGCTTCTGTCAGGAGCAGACGTCCGCGGTACCTGATTTAAACGACCGGCTTTGGCCCAATCCACGCATCCAAATCTGCCCATGCCGCCCGACGCCGCGATCACCCCAGCAGCACGACCGGCGCGGTGGGGGGCCAGGTCAGCCAGACGGCTTCGCCCACCGGCAGGCTGGGGGCCAAGGTGCGCTCGCCATTGGGGCGGACGACCTTGAACGTGGCGCCGCCGGCGGTTTCCACGTCGTAGAGCGTTTCGCTGCCCAGATAGGCCGAGCGGACGATCGTGCCCTGCACGACATTGGCATCGGGCCGGGCGGCGGGGCCGGCCGGGCGGCCGGCGGCGGCGGGAGTCATGGCGATCTTTTCGGGCCGGATGCCGACCCATACCGGCGTATCGGGCGCGCCCGTCACGCCGTGGCCGACATGGATGGGGGCGGCCAGATCGGGGGAGGTGATCGTGGCATGATCGGGTTCGTCCACGCTGAGGCGGCCTTCGAACATGTTGATCGTGCCGATGAAATCCGCAACGAAGCGGTTGGCCGGATATTCGTAGAGATCGCCGGGCGCCGCCACCTGCTGCAGCCGCCCCCGGTTCATCAGCGCGCAGCGGCTGGCCATGGCCAGCGCTTCGTCCTGATCATGGGTGACCATCACGAAAGTGACGCCCACGTCGTGCTGGATCTGCGCCAGTTCGGCGCGCATGGCATCGCGCAGCTTGGCGTCGAGCGCGGAAAGCGGTTCGTCGAGCAGCAGGACCTTGGGCCGCTTGACCAGCGCGCGGGCCAGGGCGACGCGCTGCCGCTGCCCGCCGGACAGCTGATCGGGCTTGCGATGGCCGAATTCGTCGAGCTTGACCAGGCGCAGCGCCTCGGCCACGCGCGCCGCGCGCTCGTCCTTGCCGACGCGATCGATCTTGAGGCCATAGGCGACGTTGTCGGCCACCGTGAGATGCGGGAACACGGCGTAGGACTGAAACACCATGTTGACCGGGCGGCGGTTGGGCGGCGTGGTGCTCATGTCCTCGCCATCGATCAGGATGCGCCCTTCGGTGGGGGTTTCCAGGCCCGCCAGCATGCGCAGCAACGTGGTCTTGCCGCAGCCCGACGGCCCGAGCAGGGAGAAGAACTCGCCGCGATGGATCGCGAGGCTGACATCGTCCACCGCGATGAACGCGCCAAAGCGCTTGCTCACGTTCTCGAACTGGATGAGCGGCTGGGTCATTCGAAAATCCTGTGCGAAATCAATGGTTCTGCGCCATGTCGCGGCCCTGGAGCTTCATGCCGATGGCCGTGAGGGCAATAGTGATCAGCATCAGCACGGTAGAGGCGGCATTGACTTCGGGCGTGACGGAAAACCGCACCATCGAATAAATCTTGACCGGGAATGTCACCGTGTTGGGGCCGGAGGTGAAGAAGGTGATCACGAAATCGTCGAGGCTGAGCGTGAAGGCCAGCAATCCGCCCGAGATCAGCGCCGGGCGCACGTGGGGCACCAGCACGTCCCACAGCGCGCGCAGTTCACTGGCGCCCAGGTCGCGCGCGGCTTCCTCCATCTCGCGGTTGAAGCTGGCCAGGCGCGCGCGCACCACCACGGCCACGAACGGGAAGCTGAACGTGATGTGGGCAATGATGATCGCGCCCAGATCGAACGGCCAGACCAGATCGCGCGGCCAGGGCACGATCTGGCCGAAGAACACCAGCATGGCGACGCCCATGCAGATTTCGGGAACGACGATCGGCAAGGTCACCACGCCATCGAACAGTCCCTTGCCGGGAAAGCGGAACCGCCAGAGGGCGACGGCGGCCAGCGCGCCCAGCGCCACGCTGAAAATCATCGAGATGAATGCGATGGTCAGCGAATTGACGAAAGCATCGATCAGCGCCGCATCGTTCCACATCGCGGCGTACCAATCGAGCGTGAAGCCTTCCCAGCGGATCGTGCGGCGGCTGTCGTTGAAACTGAACGCGACAAGGCTGGCCAGCGGCAGATAGAGGAACAGCGTCACCGCGCCGACCCACAGCCGCAGCGGCCAGCGGCGGCTGTATTCCAGCGGGCCGGGCCGGTCTTTGCTGGCCGGCATCAGGCGCCTCCCTGCGGCAGGGCGCGGGCGGCGCGGCGGTCCTCCACCGCGCGCAGGCCCATGACGAGCAGGGTGAGATACATCAGCATGAACGACAGCGCCGCGCCGAACGGCCAGTCGTTGGCGCGCTTGAACTGCCGCTCGATCACGCTGGCGATCATCTGGCTGTCTGGCCCGCCGAGCAGATCGGGCGTGAGATAGGATCCCAGCGCGGGAATGAACGTGAGCATCACGGCCGAAAGGATGCCGGGCCTGGCGATCGGCACGATCACCTTGAGTACCGTGGCGATGTGCCCCGCGCCCAGATCGAGGCTGGCCTCGATCAGCGAACGGTCGAGCCGATCAAGCGTGGAATAAAGCGGCAGGATGATGAACGGCAGGTGGACATAGACGAGGCCGACGATCACCGCGAAATTGGTGTGCAGCATTTCGAACGGGCCGAGACCGACAAGACCGAACGCATCGTTGATATAGCCCTCGGTGCGCATGACGGCCATCAGCGCGTAAGTGCGCACCAGCAGGTTGGTCCAGAACGGCAGCATGATGCCCAGCAGCATGAGGATCTTGCCGCGGTCCGACGCGAACGTCATTGCCAGGGCGTAGGGAAAGCCGATCACGAGGCAGATCGCCGTGGTGACGCCGGCAAAGACCAGCGACTTGACGAAAATCATCAGGTAGACCGGATCGAGCACCCGCACGTAATTGTCGAGCGTGCCGGTCACCGCCACGTCGGTCAGCCCCAGGGTGCGGCCGAAGCTGTAGGCCCAGATCACGCTGAGCGGGACGACGAAGAACAGGACGATCCAGGCCGCGGGCGCGGTCAGCACGGCCAGGAATGCGCCCCTGCTGTTGTTCCACGCGCTGTTCATCGCGGCATGATACCTGTTTCCGGCCCTGTTTCCGGCCCTGTTTCCGGCTTCGTCGCTGGCCCCATCGCGGCAATTCCCCGGATCGTCGAATTATCTGCGATCACACATACGCCCGGGCGCGGCGTCGGTCAATTGCAAATCGGCTGGCCCGTGCCCGCTGCACAGAGCCCGTCACGCGCCGCGCAGGGCCTGGCCCAGGCGGTTGAAGAACCAGGCGGAATGGGCATTGCGATCGGCGTCCCATTCCGGGTGCCACTGCACGGCCAGAACCTGGCTCGTGCCGATGCGCGCGGAAAAGGCCTCGATCGTGCCATCCGGTGCGGTGGCTTCGACCTGCAGCCCCTCGCCAAGCAGGCCGATACCCTGGAAATGCACGGTATTGACGATGATCGTTGCGCCCAATGCCCGGGCCAGCATGCCCCCCGGCGCAAGCGCAACGGGATGGGTGGCGGCAAACATCGCCGGAAGGCTCACCCCCTCGGGCGCATGGTGCGCCACCGGCCCCTGGGTGGGCAGCACCTGCAGCGTGCCGCCGAAAGCCACGTTGAGTTCCTGAAAACCCCGGCAGATGCCGAACACCGGCTTGCCCGCGCGCAGCATCGCATCGGCCAGCGAGAGCGTGGTGGCATCGCGCGCTGGATCGAATGGACCCGCGCACGGCGCCCCATTGCTGCCGCTGTCGCTGCCGGCGTCGGTGCCGGCGCCATACCGCCATGGTTCCACGTTCGAAGGGCTGCCGGTGAGCAGCAGGCCGTCGAGCCGGCCGGCCAGCGCCGCCCAGTCGGTGAGGCCCGGCAGGGCGGGCACCAGCACCACGTCGCAATCGGCATGGGTGGCCGGTGCGCGCAGATAGCGATCGATCACGCCATGCACCGGCTCGGGTCCGCCGGGCCGGATGCAGCACGAAACGCCCAGCAGCGGCCTGGTCATGCCGGGAATGCCCCCGGCGTCGAAATGGTGACCGATTTGAGATCGGCATACTTGTACAGCGCGTGGAGACTGCGGTCGCGGCCGAAACCGGATTGCTTGAACCCGCCGAACGGCATGGTGATGTCGCACGTGTCCCAGCCGTTGACCCAGACGAGGC
This sequence comes from Novosphingobium sp. DS6-6, assembly GCF_057784975.1. Taxonomy (NCBI): domain Bacteria; kingdom Pseudomonadati; phylum Pseudomonadota; class Alphaproteobacteria; order Sphingomonadales; family Sphingomonadaceae; genus Novosphingobium; species Novosphingobium sp. DS6-6. Next base: position 4,431 of record NZ_JBYNTS010000017.1, read on the forward strand.
CGGCGCGCAGGCGCCGCGCAAAGGCATGGGCAATGTCGATCGAACCCGTCCACAGGCCCGATGCGAGGCCGTAATCGGTATCGTTGGCAAGGGCCAGCGCTTCTTCCGGCGTATCGAACGGCACGATCGCCAGCACCGGGCCGAACACCTCTTCGCGCGCCAGGGAGCTGGCGTTGCTGACCGCGTCGAACACCGTGGGATCGAGATAGAAGCCGCCGCTTTCGGCAAGAGCCCGGTTGCCGCCCAGGCGCAGGGTGGCGCCTTCCTGCTGCGCGCGGGCGATGCGCGTCAGCACGCCTTGCAATTGCCGGTCGCTGATCACCGCGCCCAGCTGTGTGGCGGGATCGAGCGGATCGCCGGGGCGAATGGTGCGGGCGATGGACAGCACCTTGTCCACGAATTCGGCGTGAATGGAGCGCTGGACCAGAAGCCGCGAACCGGCCGTGCAGACCTGGCCCTGGTTGTAGAAAATGCCCCAGGCCGCGGCGTGTGCCGCGCGATCGAGATCGGGATAGTCGGCAAAGACGATATGCGGGCTCTTGCCGCCCAGTTCCAGGCTCACCCGCTTGAGATTGCTGTCGGCCGCATAGTGCATCAGCTGGCGACCGACCGGCCCGGAACCGGTAAAGGCGATCATATCGATATCGCGATGCAGGGCGAGCGCGGCGCCGGCATCCTGCCCGGTCCCGGTGACGACGTTGAGCACGCCGTCGGGAAGGCCGGCCTCGAGCGCCAGTTCGGCAAAGCGAAGTGCCGTGAGGGACGAAAGCTCCGACGGTTTGACCACGATCGAATTGCCCATGGCGATGGCCGGGGCGATTTTCCACATGGCCATCAGCAAGGGAAAATTCCACGGCACGATGGCCCCGATCACCCCCAGCGGATCGTGCACGGCATAGCTGAACCGGTCCGGGCCGGTGGGGCCGACTTCGCCATGGATCTTGTCGATCGCCTCGGCATAATAGCGCAGCGTGGTCAGCGCCAGCGGCACGTCGACCTGGCGGCTATCGCTGATCGGCTTGCCGGTATCGATAGTTTCGAGGACGGCGAACTCTTCGGCCGCGCTTTCCAGCCTGTCGGCCACGGCCAGCAAGTGTTTCTTGCGCTGGGCCGGGGGCATGTCGCGCCACTGGCCGGCTTCGAAACGCCGGCGCGCGGCGGCGACGGCGCGGTCGACATCGCCGGCATCGCCAGCCGGCAAAGTGCCGATGGCCTGGCCGGTGGCGGGATTGATCGTTTCCAGTGTCGCGCCCGAAGCGGCCGGGGCCAGGGTGCCGCCGATCACGTGATGGGCGGGCAGGCGGGCAGGCAGGGTAGGCGGGGCGCTGTTCATTGCGAGTCCATCGACGGGGGAATGTGTGATCACTAATAAGGATTGCGGCCCGGCTGGCAAGGTGGCTGCGGCAGATCGACCGACAGGTCAAGGCCAAGGCATGGGCAAGTCATGAGCAGTTCATGGAGAAGAACGACCGCGCCGTCGGCAAATCGGCGCGGTCATCGCGCGATCCGGGCTGGACAGGCCCGAGGTGTTTCAATATGTGATCACACCATGTTGCAGGAAACCGCTTCGTCGTTTGCCGCCTGGCTGGCCGCCCATCCCGAAGTGACGCGGGTGGAAGCGTTCGTGACCGATGTGAACGGCGCGCCCAGGGGCAAGTGGCTGGTGCGCGACAAGGCGCTGGGCCTTGCCGCCAAGGGCCTGCCGATGCCCCTTTCGGTCTTTGCCCTGGATGCCTGGGGGTGTGACGTGGCGGGCGCGGGCCTGGCGTTCGGCACGGGTGATCCCGACGGGCTGTGCCGCCCGGTGCCCGGCCGGTGGAGCAAGGCGCCCTGGCTGGGCGAAGACAGCGCCCAGGTGTTCTTGGCCATGGCAGACAAGGACGGCGCGCCGGTCGTCGCCGATCCGCGCGGCGTGTTGCAGACACTGCTGGCGCGATTTGCCGCGCGCGGGCTGACCCCGGTGGTGGCGACGGAACTGGAATTCTATCTCTATCGCCTGGAAAACGGCGTGCCGGTGCCCCCCGATGGCAACCCGCGCCGCAACGATACGCTGTCGACCGCGGCGCTGACGGCGCATGCCGCGCTGTTCGACCAGATCATCGACCTGGCCCACGCCATGGGCATTCCCGCCGATGCCGTGATCAGCGAGGCGGGGCCGGGGCAGTACGAGTTGAACCTGCTGCACCGCGCCGACGCGCTGGCGGCCGCCGACGATGCCGTGCTGATGAAGCGGATCGTGCGCGCGCTGGCCGCGCACCATGGCCTGGGCGCCACTTTCATGGCCAAGCCCTATGGCGACTGCTCGGGCAGCGGGATGCATATCCACGCCAGCCTGAACAGTGCGGATGGCGGCAACGTGCTGGCCGGGCCCGTGGGCGGGCCGGCCGACATGCTGCTGCATGCCGTGGCCGGTCTGCTTGTCGCCATGCCCGAAACGATGCTGGCTTTTGCCCCGAATTACAATTCGTTCCGCCGCTTCCGCCCCGATGCGCATGCCCCCCTTTCGGCAAGTTGGGGCATCGACGACCGTTCGGCCGCGGTGCGCGTGATCGTGGGCGATGCCAAGACGACGCGGATCGAGCACCGCATATCGGGGGCAGACGTCAACCCGCACCTGGCGATGGCGGCCATGCTGGGGGGCATGCTGCAAGGGATCGAAGAGGGAGCGATGCCGCCGCCGGCGCAGGATCCGGCCCATCCCGGCGCGGGGGCGCCGCTGCCGGTGGAATGGGGCGTGGCGCAGACGGCCTTTGCCGCGTCCGCCCGTGCCGAGCGCCTGTTCGGCGCGCGCTTTCGCGACATATTCCTGGCGTGCAAGCAGCAGGACCGGGCCGCGTTCCTGGCGCAGATCGACCGCTTCGAACACGATACCTATCTGGGGCTGCTGTGATGAACGCCGCGATCCAGGCGGCGATGGACCCGGCAGCGGGCGCGCCGGCGCGGGCCGATGGCGGCCCTTATGCCGGGATGGATACCTATTATGCGGCCAGCGCTCATCGGGCGCCGCTGCGCCCGGTTCTGCAAGGCGCGCACCGCGCCACGGTCTGCGTGATCGGGGCAGGCTTTACCGGCATTTCGGTGGCGCTGGAACTGGCCGAGAAGGGCCTCGACGTGATCGTCCTGGAAAGCGACCGCGTGGGCTGGGGCGCATCAGGCCGCAACGGCGGGCAATTGATCAACGGCTATTCACGCGGGCTCGACGTGCTGGAGGCCCGCCATGGCCCGGCCGTGGCGGGCGAGCTGGGCAAAGTTGCGCTGGAAGGCGCCGGCATCATCCGTGATCGGGTGGCGCGCTATCGCATCGCCTGCGATCTGGTGGACGGCGGACTGGGCGTCGCGCTGAACGCCAGGCAGATGCGCGGGCTTGAAGAGGAACAGAAAGTGTGGGCCGCGCACGGCCATGGCGCCATCGCGTTGCTCGACCGCGAGGCCCTGCGCGCGCACGTGCAGAGCGAGCGTTACGTGGGCGGCATTCTCGATCCGCTGCGCGGCCATTTCCACCCGCTCAACTATCTTCTGGGAGAGGCGGCCGCATTCGAGGCACTTGGCGGGCGCGTGTTCGAATATAGCCGCGTTCTGGCCGTGGACGAGAGTGGCCCGCACCCGCGCATGATCACCGCGCAGGGCGAAGTTCGCGCCGATACGCTGGTGGTCTGCGGCAATGCCTATCTGGGCAGAACGCTGCCCCGCCTGTCCCGCCAGATCATGCCGGTATCCACCCAGATCGTGACGACCGAGCCGCTGGGAGACCTGGCGCAGGCACTGCTGCCCAGCAATCTCTGTGTGGAGGATGCCAATTACATCCTCGACTATTTCCGCCGCACGGCCGATGGCCGCCTGCTTTATGGCGGGGGCATCGTCTATGGCGGGCAGGACCCGGCGAGCGTCGAAGCCAAGATCCGCCCGGGCATGCTCAAGACGTTTCCCCAACTCGGGAACGTGAAGCTGGATTTTGCCTGGAGCGGCACTTTTGCCATGACGCTGAGCCGCATGCCGCAGGTGGGCCGGCTTTCCCCGCACGTATTCTATGCCCATGGCGATAGCGGCCACGGCGTGACGACCACGCAATTGCTGGGCCGCCTGCTGGCCGAGGCAATTGCCGGGCAGCATGCCCGCTTCGATGTCTTTGCCGGCCTGCCGCATCCACCCTTTCCCGGGGGGCAGCTGTTTCGCGCGCCGCTTTCGACGCTGGGATCGCTGTGGTACACGCTGCGTGATCGGTTGGGAGTCTGACGGCGCCGCGGAAAGTGGGGGCGACGCGCCGTAACCAATGGACCTTTGGCGGCGGATTGTGCAAGATGGGCGCTCGGCAGGTGCCCGGTCGGGCCCGGCCTTCGATCCCACTTTATAGTCGCGGTGCCGGGGGGCCGGACCATTCGCCATTCCATTTCCGAAGGACGATCGATGATGCGGCGCTTTTCAATGTCGGTTCTTGCCCTGGTGAGCCTGGCTGCCGGCCTGGCTACGGGCGTGACGGCGCCGGCCCATGCCCAGAACGCCGGGGCGGGGGCAGCCGTTTTCAAGCAGCAGTGCCAGATGTGCCACGTGAACACCGCGGGGGCCAAGGGCTTTGCTGCGCCCAATCTGTGGGGCGTGGTTGGCCGCAAGGCCGGCACCACGGCCTATCCCTATTCGACCGCGCTCAAGAATGCCGATAAGACATGGGATCCTAGGACGCTCGACACGTTCCTGACAGCGCCGGGCAAGCTGGTGCCGGGCACGCGCATGGTGGTGGCGATTCCCGATGCCAAGAAGCGCGCCGATGTGATCGCTTATCTGAAAACCCTGCACTGACAGCCGCCGGAGCCCGCCTTATGTCCGTTTCGTTGACGATCGATGGCAAACCACGCACCCTTGCCGTGGCCGACGACATGCCGTTGCTGTGGGCCTTGCGCGATGGCGCCGGGGCAAACGGGGTCAAGTTCGGCTGCGGGGCGGGCCTGTGCGGGGCCTGCAGCGTCCTGGTGGATGGCGAGCGGCTGTTCGCCTGCCAGACGCCGGTTTCGGCCGTTGCGGGCAAAGCCGTCGTCACGATCGAGGGCTTGATCGCGCAGCCGCTGGGCCAGGCGCTGGCGGCGGCTTGGGAAGAACTGGACGTGGTGCAATGCGGCTATTGCCAGCCGGGGCAGATCGTGGCCGCCGCCGCGCTGCTCAAGGCTAATCCTCGGCCCGACGATACCGCGATCGATGAAGGGATGAGCGGCAATATCTGCCGCTGCGGCACGTACAACCGCATCCGCGCCGCGATCCATCGCGCCGCCGGCATGATCGAGGCATGAAAGGCATGGCGATGGACAAACCGCTTTCCGCGACGTCGCGCCGGGGCTTCCTGGCCGGTTCGGCTTTGCTCGCCGGCGCCTTGGTGGTGCCGCTGCGCCACGCGCTGGGCGGCACGCCGGGGCAGCTTGCGGCCAACGGCTATCTGGCGATCGCGCCCGATGGCACGGTATCGCTGGCCCTGCCCAAGACGGAAATGGGGCAGGGCATCATGACCGCGCTGACCATGCTGGTGGCCGAGGAACTGGGCCTGGCGCCCGCGGCGGTGAAAGTCTCGATCCCCGAAGCCGACCGCGCGCGCTTTGCCCCCGTGGATACGGGCACGGGCGGCTCAACCTCGATCCGCGAAGTGTGGAAGCCGCTGCGCCAGGCCGCCGCCAATGCCCGCGCTGCGCTGGTGGGGGCGGCGGCGCGCCGATGGAACGTGGCGCCGGCCGGGCTGACGCTGGCCGATGGCGCGGTCACCGATCCTGCGACGGCCAGGCGGCTGCCGTTTTCCGCGCTGGTGGCCGATGCCGCCACGCATGTACCTGCCGATGCCACCCCGTTGCCGCCATCGGCATGGAAAGTGATCGGCAAGGACACGCGCCGGCTGGATTCGGCCGACAAGGTGCGGGGCAAGGCGCTGTTCGGCATCGACGTGCAATTGCCGGGCCTGAAAATCGCCACGCTGGCGCAATCACCGGTTTTCGGCGGCACGCTGGCAAGCCATGACGCGGCTGCCGCCAAGGCCGTGCCGGGCGTGGCCGACGTCGTCGCGCTCGAGGATTGCCTGTTCGTGACGGCCGACAGCCTGTGGACGGCCAAAAAGGGTTTGGAAGCGGCTGCACCGCGATGGAACGAGGGTGCGAATGCGGCGGTGAGCCAGCCCCAGGTGGTCGCCGCGCTGGAAGCCGCGGTGGCAAGGCCGGGCGTGACGGCCAAGGCCGAAGGCGATCTTGCCCGGGCGCGGGCCGGCGCCGCCAAAAGCATCGAAGCGGTCTATCACCAGCCGTTCCTGGCTCATGCCCCTATGGAGCCGGGCAATTGCACCGCGCATGTCACGGCGCAAGGCGCGCAGGTGTGGACGGGAACGCAGGTGCCCAGCGAGGCCCGCGCAGCGGCGGCCAAAGTGCTGGGCCTGCCCGAAGACAAAGTCCGCCTGCACAATTTCCTGATGGGCGGCGGCTTTGGCCGGCGGCTCGAAACCGACATGGTGGAGCGCGCGGCAAGCCTGGCGGCGAAAGTACCCTATCCTGTCAAGCTGGTGTGGACGCGCGAGGAAGATATCCAGCACGACCTGGTGCGCCCGGCCTATGTCGATCGCATCGCGGCGGGCCTGGATGGCGGCGGCAGGATCATGGCCTGGGAACACCGCGTTGCCGGTTCATCGATCATCGCACGGTTGGTGGGCGACAAGTTCAGCGGGGTGGACAGCGATGCCGTGGACGGGGCGGTGGACCCGCTTTATCCGGCGCAGGCCCGGCTGGTGACGTTTGCCCGTGTCGAAAGCCCGATGCCCACCAGCTGGTGGCGCGGCGTGGGCGGCCTGCGCAATACCTTCGTGATCGAAAGCTTTGCCGACGAACTGGCGCTCGCGGCGGGGCAGGACCCGCTGGCCTGGCGTCTTGCCCAGATCACCAATCCGCGTGCGCGCGCCGTGCTGCAGAAAGCGGCGACAGAGGCCGGCTGGGGCAAGACGCTGCCCAAGGGCGAAGGGCTGGGCCTGGCCGTGCTGCATATCTGGGACACCTGCCTGGCGGCCGTGGCGCATGTGACCGTCGATGCGCAGAAGCAGATCGCCGTGCCGCACGTGACGGTCGCGGTCGATTGCGGCCCGGCGGTCAACCCGCTGGGCGTGAAGGCGCAGGTCGAAGGCGGGGTGATCTTTGCCCTTTCCGCCGCGCTTTATGGCGGGGTGACGCTGGAAAAGGGCCGCATCGCCCAGTCCAATTATCACGACGTACGCCCCTTGCGGATGAGCGAGGCGCCGCGCGTGGTGACGCATGTGATGCCGACGGACAACGCGCCTGGCGGCATGGGCGAGCCGCCCGCCGCCGTGATCGCGCCGGCCGTGGCCAACGCGATCTTTGCGGCAACGGGCAAGCGGGTGCGCCAGGTGCCGTTGCAGGCGGGGCTGGAGGCGGCCTGAGCGCGCCTTTGACCGTCTTTCCGCGCCGTGGCCGGTCAAAGGGCCTTGGCGTAAAGTGCGAGCAGCTTGTTCCACACCTTTTCCGCCTGCACCTTGTCATAGACCGGGGCATCGATCGTGCACCAGCCGTGCTGGGCAGGATAGACGGTCACGTCGGCCGGGCGATCGGCTGCCGCGGCGGCGTTTTTCAGCGCGGTCTTGTCGTCGGGGCTGCGGGCGTCGTCGTTCTGGGCAATGGCGAAGATGAACGATGCCTGGGTCTGTCCGAGCAGGCGATGGGGGCTGTGTGGCGTGTCGTTGACAAGGTTGCCGCCGTGGCAGGAAACCGCCGCGCCGACGCGCATCGGGCGGGCATAGGCGGAAAACACGGTGTAAGGCCCGCCCATGCAATAGCCCTGCGTGCCCACTTTGCGCGCGGGGTTGACCTGCGGTTGGCGATCGAGCCAGTCGATGTAGCTGCCGGCATCGGCCTGGATCTTTTCCGGCGTGAGCGCCGCGATCATCGGCTGCAGTTTCTGCTGCCCTCCGGGCGTACGCCAGGCGGCGAAATCGGGCAGCACCGGGGCCTTGCCGTTGCGATAGTAATGATTGATCGCCAGCACGGCAAAGCCCGCTGCGGCAAGGCGCGTTGCCATGGTCTGATAAGCTTCGCGCAGGCCGGCGATATCGGGCCAGAGCAGCACCGCGGGGTGGGCGCCCTGCTGCGGATGGACGAAGAAACCGTCGGCCGTGCCGTCGGCGGTTTCGATCGTCACCGGCCGCGACTGGGTGGGCAGCCCGGCCGGCGCGGCAGCCAGGCAGCCGGGCGCCAGCGCCAGGGTTGCCGCACCCGCGCCCATCACGGCAAACTGGCGGCGATTGACAGCCAGCCACTGGGCGTTGTCGTCTTCGGTCAAGCTATCGCACATGAAGCGTCTCTCCAGAACCGTCCCCGTCCACGCCACCTAGCCCAGACAGGTGGGCATGGATACGCCCATTCGTGCGTCACGGCAGCCTGGCATAAGCCAGGTTCGCTCAATAGGGGATCGCGGCGTCGGTAAAGGCGTTGGCAAAGTCCCCCGGCCGCATCACGGCCGAGCGGCCGCTGACCAGCATGCTGCCGAATACGGCGGCGACGGTATTGCCTTTGCCTTCCTGGCGATGGACGCCTTTCATCGCATAGGTCTTGCCGCCGACCACGATCTTTTCGAACGTCACTTCGAACTTGCCCGACTTGCCGCCGATCGCCTTGCCGGTTTTGAAAGTGACCGATCCTTCGACGGAACTGCCGCGTGGAATTGCCACCCGCCCGCCATCGACAACATCGTTGACCACCGAGAACGTGACTTTATCGCCCAAGTTGAGCTTCTTCGACGAAATTTCCTTTTCCGGCGTGACCTGTACCAGCGTGTTGGCCGGAAGCGTCTTTCCGGCCGGGGCGGTCTGCGCATGAACTGGCGCGATCGCGAGAGCGGCAGGTGCGGCCACGACAAGCAGAGCAGCGGTGAATGCGTTAAATCCAGATTTCATAGGGTCCCCTCCGTGCAGACGCTGCACGCTATTGCCTATCGCCTTCAAATTGTTTCAACAAGATACGATTTTGGACAGATGTTGCCAATTTGGCGACGTCGGCCTGTTCGGACCCGGAACGCGCCGCCTCAATCCGCGGCGTTGCCGTCAAGCGACGGGGCATTGGTCTTGGCCAGGAGATCGTGCAGCGTCGTTTTCAGTTCGGGATAGCGCACGTCGGTGACTTTCCAACCTTCCTCGCCCTTGGCCATGGCAATAACGAGGTGGGCAAGCGGCCCGTCGGGCACACCGCTGCGGATCACGGTTACGCGGGCCAGGGCCGTGCGGGCATCGGCATGCTGCATCGTGATGTTCTGGCGCAGATGGCGGGGATTGCTGCATAGGCACAGGGGGCTGGAGGTGAGCGTCAGCGTCGGGTCGCGCAAGGTGTCGGACAGCATGCCCGCCAGTTCCGACGAGAAATAGCGATGACGCAGATCGCCGTCCGTGGCAACCGATCCGCCAAGACCGTCGTCGGCAAACATCGCCTTGAGAAAGGCTTCCGGATCGTCGGGCGTGTCGGTCGTGAAAATGTCCGGTCGGCCGGTGGCGGCATCGGCAGTGGCGGCGGCCGGGGCCGTATCGCCTGACGTCCATCGCGAGAGCCTGTCGCAGGCCGCTGTACCGGCAAGCAGTGCCAGCGTGGCGGCGGCTTTCATGACTCGGTTTGTTCTCATGCCAGGTATTCCCACGAACGGTCCTGGTCCCCAGATCATATCCTATCCCAGGTGCGGACGGCGCGCGACAGAAAAAGCGGGCTCGTGCCGATCTTCGGTTCATGCAGCCAGCGGGTGCATAGCCTCGTAAGCGCCCATGATTTCCGCCAGGGCAGACAGCGCCAGCACCTGCGGTTCGCGTGCGCGAGGGATCAGGCCGACAGGGCTGGTGACGCGCGCCAACTGGGTTTCGTTCAGCCCGTCGCGCGCCAGGTCTTCCAGACGCGCCATGCGCGCGCGCAGGCCGCCTTGTGCGCCGATGTAGAACGCCGGCGTGCCAAGCGCCCAGCGCAGCAGCGCGCGTTCCCACTCGTGATCGTGGAACAGCAGCAGCACCGCCGTCCAGGCATCGGCACGCGCCGCTTGGGGTATCTGACCCAGGCGCAGGGCATGGGCGGTTTCGTCCTTGGCAAAAACCTGGGTATCCAGCCCAAGCGCGCGGGCGAGGGCGGCCATGGCCGCCAGTTCCGATCCTTCGCCGAACAGCGCCAGCGACAGGGCCGGCATATAGGGCCGCGCGCGCAGCAGGTGGGCGGGTGCGGCAGCGGGCACCGGCAGCGGCAACATGGCCGGCTGGCGGGCATCGAGCGTGGCGACCGCCTGGGCCAGGGCCGCGCGATCGGGCCGAGGATCGAGCAGGATATCGAGTCCGCCCCCGCAGGGCAGGCGGAAATCGATCAACGGCGAGCCACGGCCATAGCGCTGCAACGATGGCCCCGCCCCGGGCGCCAGCAGCGCCAGATCGCCGGCCAGCTGCCGCTCGAGGCAGGCATCGGCAAGCCCGCCTGCCACGGCCGGCCCCGCGCCGTCATGGCGCGTTGCCATCTGCGCGCCCACGCGGCGTGAAAAGCTGCCGTCGATCCCCACCACTGTGCACAGCGCCATGCCCGTTTCGGCAGCGGCCCGCAGCGCGGCATGGTCGGCGTGGATCACGGCATCTCCCGAAAAGGCGGTGGCGGTATGCGTCAGCCGATCACTTCGGCCGCCGGGCTATAGGCATAGCCGAGGTTTTGCGCCACTGCCTGATAGGTGACGTGGCCCAAGGCAACGTTGAGGCCATTGGCAAGGTGGGCATTGGCGCGCAGCGCGTCTTTCCAGCCCCGGCTGGCGATGGCCAGGGCATGGGGCAGGGTGACGGCATTGAGCGCATAAGTGCTGGTGCGCGCGACGCCGCCGGGCATGTTGGCCACGCAATAGTGCACGATGCCATCGACCACATAGGTGGGCGCGGCGTGGGTCGTGGCGCGGCTGGTTTCGAAGCAGCCGCCCTGGTCGATAGCGACGTCGACCAGCACGGCGCCCGGCTTCATCGTGGCGAGCATTTCGCGCGTGACGAGCTGGGGCGCGGCCGCGCCGGGCACCAGCACTGCGCCGATCACCAGATCGGCCTCGGCCACGGCGGCGGCAATGCTGGCCTTGCCGGCATAGAGCGTTTTCGCGCGGTTCTCGAAATGGGCGGCAAGGCGCTCCAGCACGTCGGGGCTGCGGTCGATGATCGTGACATCGGCGCCCAGCCCGGTGGCCATCTGCGCGGCGTTGAAGCCCACCACGCCGCCGCCGATCACCACGACCTTGCCCGGCGATACGCCCGGCACCCCGCCAAGCAGAACGCCGCGCCCGCCCTGGGCCTTTTCCAGCGCGGTGGCGCCGGCCTGGATCGCCATGCGCCCGGCAACCTGGCTCATCGGCTTGAGCAGCGGCAGGCCGCCGGCGACATCGGTCACGGTTTCATAGGCGATGCACACCGCGCCCGACTTCACCAGATCGGCGGTCTGTTCCGGATCGGGGGCCAGGTGCAGGTAGGTGTAGAGGATCTGTCCTTCGCGCAGCATCGCGCGCTCCACCGCCTGCGGTTCCTTGACTTTCACGACCATGTCGGCCCGGGCGAAGACGTCAGCCGCGCTGGCCACGATCTGCGCCCCGGCTGCCGCATAAGCCGCGTCCGTGGCGTCGATGCCGGCACCGGCGCCTGTTTCGACCAGGACCGCGTGGCCCTGCGCCACCAGTTCGTGCGCGCTTTCCGGGGTCAACCCGACGCGGTATTCATGGTTCTTGATTTCCCTGACGGTGCCGACAAGCATGGCGAACTCCCAGAACGATCGATGGCGATCCTGACGGGACAATACGCCAATCCGGCTTGCCAGATTTCCCTGATTTGCCGCATCAGCGCCCAAAGCCGGGAAATTTTCCCGCCATCGACCGGTTCTGCAATTATAGCGACGGTACCGCGATGCAGGCCAGCCTGATCTCCAGATAATCGTCCACGCCAAGGTGCGAACCCTCGCGACCCAGCCCGGATTCCTTGACCCCGCCGAACGGTGCCACCTCGGTGGAAATCAGCCCGGTGTTGATTCCCACCATGCCGTATTCCAGCGCTTCCGTCAGCCGCCATTGCCGCGCCGCATCAGCCGTATAGGCATAGGCCGCCAGGCCCGCACGGGTTGCATTGGCCAGGGCCACCGCTTCCCGTTCGCTCGAAAAGCGCACCAGGCCGGCCAGCGGGCCAAAGGTTTCCTCCCGGTTGAGCAAGGCATCGGCGGGCACGTCGACTATCACCGTGGGTTCGAAGAACCGGGCGCCAAGGGCCGATGCCGGTTTGCCCCCGGTAAGCACGCTGCCGCCACGGGCGACGGCATCCTCGACATGGGCACCGACCTTGGCGACGGCGCGCTCGTCGATCAGCGGGCCCTGGTCGGTCGGGCCGCCGAGCCCCGGCCCGACGCGAAAGGCGGCCACGCGCGCGGCCAGTTTCCGGGCAAAGGCGTCGTATACCGCATCGTGTACCAGCAGGCGGTTGGCGCAGACGCAGGTCTGGCCGGTGTTGCGGAACTTGGATGCCAGCGCGCCTTCCACCGCGGCATCGAGGTCTGCATCCTCGAACACGATGAAGGGCGCATTGCCGCCCAGTTCCAGGCTGACGCGCTTGACCGTGCCGGCGCATTGCGCGGCCAGCAGCTTGCCCACCGCCGTCGATCCGGTGAACGTGAACTTGGCAACGCGCGGATCACCGGTCAGCACTTCGCCGATCGGCCTGGCCTGTCCGGTGACCACGCTCAGCAGCCCGTCGGGCAGGCCGGCCTGCTGGGCCAGAACGGCCAGCGCCAGCGCGGAAAACGGCGTGAGCTCGGATGGTTTGATCACGATCGGGCAGCCCACCGCCAGCGCCGGCCCGGCCTTGCGCGTGATCATCGCCAGGGGAAAGTTCCAGGGCGTGATCGCCCCGACCACTCCCACCGGCTGGCGCGTGACGACAAGGCGCCGGTCTGCCTGGTGCGGGGCGATCACCTCGCCGCGTACGCGCCGTGCCTCTTCGCCGAACCATTCCAGAAACGATGCGGCATAGGCCACCTCGCCTCTGGCCTCGGCCAGGGGTTTGCCCTGTTCGGCGGTCATGATCGTGGCCAGATCGTCGGCATGATCGAGCATCAGCGCGGCCCAGCGCTTGAGCACGGAGCCCCGCTCGCGCGCGGTTGCCGCTTTCCACGGGCCGAACGCGGCATGGGCGGCAGCCACCGCTTCTTCGGTTTCGGCCGCGCCCAGATCGGGAACGTGACCGATGACCGCGCCGGTGGCGGGATCTTCCACCGCGATCGTGGCCGCGCCGCCGCGCCATGTGCCCGCCACGAAAGCCTGTTCGCGCCACAGGTCGGCACGCTGCAACGGGGGGCGGGTCAGGTCGGGAACTGCATTCATGCCATCACCTTCATGCCATCACCTTCATGCCATCACTTTCATGCCGTCATTTTCATGCCGTCACTTTCATGCGGTCACTGGGCCAGCCACCGTCACCAGGGCGCGTTCCATCAGATCGAGCCCTTCGTCAATCAGATCGTCGGATGCCGTCAACGGCACAAGCACGCGGATGGTTTCCCCCCTGGTGCCGCAAGACAGCAGGATCAGCCCGAGATCGAGCGCGGCGGCGGTGACGGCCCTGGCCACGGCGCCATCGGTCTTGCCATCCGGACCGGTCACATCGAAGCCGAACATCGCGCCAAGGCCGCGGATATTGGCCACCGGCAGGCCAGCGGCGGCAAAACCTTCGACCCTTGCCCGCATCCGGGCGCCGATCACGCTGGCGCGGGCGCACAGGCCTTCCTCTTCGATCACCGCGAGCACCGCGAGCGCTGCCGCGCAGCCGATCGGCGATCCGCCATAGGTACCGCCTAGGCCGCCGGGATCGAGCGCGTCCATGATCGGCGCGCGGCCGATCAGGCCGGCAAGGGGAAAGCCCCCCGCCAGCGACTTGGCAACGCACACCAGATCGGGTTCCACGCCCGAATGCTCGATCCCGAACAGCTTGCCGGTACGGGCAAACCCGGCCTGCACTTCATCGGCAATCAGCAGGATGCCGTGGCTGTCGGCCAGCGCGCGCAGCGCTTCGAGAAAAGCGGGCGGGGCAACATGAAAGCCGCCTTCGCCCTGGACCGGCTCGACAATGAACGCCGCCACGCGTTCGGGCTCCACATCGGCGGCGAAGAGATAGGCGATCGCCTCAAGCGTGCGTTCCACCGTGTTGCCGTCGAGCCCGGTAGGGAAGGGGGCGTGAAACACTTCGCCAGGCATCGGGCCGAAGCGGCGCTTGTAGGGCGTGGTCTTGCCGGTCATCGCGCTGGCGAGCAGCGTGCGGCCGTGGAAACCACCGGTAAACGCGATAATGGCAGAGCGTCCGGTGGCGGCCCGGGCTACCTTGACGGCATTTTCGGTCGCTTCTGCACCGGTGGTCAGCAGGATGGTCTTGGCCTCGCCCGAAAACGGGGCGGCCTCGTTCAGTTTTTCGGCCAGTGCGATATAGCTTTCATAAGGACTGACCTGGAACGCGGTGTGGGTGAAGCGTTCCATCTGTGCCGTCACCGCGGCCATGACTTGGGGATGGCGATGGCCGGTATTGAGCACTGCGATGCCGCCGGCGAAATCGATGAAGCGGCGCCCCTCCACATCCCACAGCTGCGCATTTTCAGCCCGATCGGCAAAGATCGCGGTGGACGAGGCCACGCCGCGCGGCACGGCCTTGTTGCGGCGGGCAAGGAGGGAAGCGTTGTCGACCATGGTTCGCGCACTCCGGGCTGGAACGGACAAGGGCCTCCGCCTTGGCATCATCGGCTTGCGCGCGAAAGCGCACTAATGCTACCTGTCCGGTGACTGGAAGTTACCAAGCGCAGGTTGCCACGGCCATGCCGGACCGCCCCCAACTGCCGCCCTTCGCCGCCTTGCGCGCCTTCGAGGCGTTTGGCCGCCACCGCGGCGTGCGCCGAACGGCCGCGGCGCTTGGAGTCAGCCATGCCATCGTCAGCCGCCACTTGCGCGCGCTGGAAGCCTGGCTGGGAGTGATGCTGGTTGACCGGCAGAGCGGCGGCCTGACGCCGGCGGGCGAACGCTACCACGCGCTGATCGGGCCGGCGTTCGATCAGTTGTGCACGGCGACCAGCCAGGCGCGGGGGCAGGACAGCGGGCGCCTCGACGTATGGTCGGTGGCGGGCCTGGCCTACCTGTGGCTCACGCCCAACCTCCCGGGTTTCGGCCGGCGCCACGCGGGCATGGCGCTGGACCTGCGGCCCAGCGACAGTCCGCCCGACCTTGCCCGGCGCGAGGCGCATGGCGATATCCGCTGGTATCTCGACTCCGCTGCCGAACTGCCCTCTCCCCGCGGCCTGGTGCGCCGGGCCATCGTGCGCCCGCGCCTGTTTCCGGTCGCCCGTGCCGATGCGCACTGGCTGGCGGGCGGAGACGTGGCAACCCCGCAGGATCTGCTGGCGCTGCCGCTGCTGCACGAAAATTCCGACGTGGAATGGCGCGCCTGGTTTGCCGCCCAGGGTCTGGCCGACCTGCATCCGCCGGTTGCCGCGCGGCTGTGGCAGGCGCACATGACACTGGCAGCCGCGGCCGACGGGCAAGGCGTGGCGATCACCAACGGTTTTCTGGCGGCGGAGCATCTGCGCAGCGGACGGCTGGTGGAACTGGGTGCCGGGAACCCGGCTTTCGCGCCCTGCGCGCCGGGGGCCTATTATTTCACGGCCAGGGCCGACATGTGGGATGCCCGGCCCATCGCCCGGTTTCGCGCCTGGCTGGCCGATGCGGTGGCCGCTTCCCCGCCCGACTGGCTGGCCCGCGACGATGGCTGCCCACGGGACCGGTTGACGGCCATGCCATGACGCGCGATTGAGATCGCAGTCCTGCCACAGGAGACCGACATGCGGTTGCGCATCCGTGTTGCCACCACCTTTTTGCCCATGGCCGTGATCCTGGCCGCACCGGCTGCCCATGCCGCCGGGACCGATGCCGCCAGCATTGCCAAGCCCGCCAAATTGCCGGCCAAGGCGGTGGCCGCCGCGCTGGCCGGTGCCGGCGCCCGTCACAGCACGGTGGAAGGCATTGCCGTTTCCGATCTGCCGCAACTGCATTCGGCCGACAGAAAGTTCATGAGCGGCGCCTATGCCGTGGCCGGGCCGAACCATGAAACCTTTGCGGGCGAAGGCTATCCGGTCAACGAGTTCATGATGTTCCTGGAGGGTGGCGTCACGCTGACCTCTGCCGATGGCACGATTCTGAAGGTGAAGGCCGGCGATTCGGTTTCCATTCCCAAAGGCTGGCTGGGCAGGTGGGACTCGCAGGGCTATCGCAAGTTCTACGTGATCTATGATCCCGACAAGCCGGTCGAATAGCGCCGCTCAGGCGGCTCGCACCCGGGTGATCACGTCCTGATACGCGCGATAGGCGTCTTCGCCCAGGTAATTGGCATACTGGCACTTGGCGAGCGCCGCGGCCGGCGGGAAGATTGCGGGATCGGTGCGGTATTCGGCATCCATCTGGGCCAGCGCCGCCGCATTTGGCGTGGGATAGCGGATGGTGCGGGAAATATCCGCCCCGGCTTCGGCGCCCAGCAGGTAATCGATGAAGGCATGGGCCGCATCCGGGTTGGGCGCGCCGGTGGGAATGCACAACTGGTCCGATTGCAGGATGCTGCCTTCGCGCGGAACCACGAAAGCCAGATCCTTGTCCTCGCGCATGACCTGGGCGATATCGCCATTGTATTCGACCACGATGTCGCAATCGCCCGAAAGAAGCAGGTCCTGGCCGTTATCGTCATGGAAAGTGGCGATATTGGCTTTCTGGCGGATCAGCAGGTCCTGCACCCTGGCCAGGGCCGCCGGGTCGAACCGGTTCATGTCCGCGCCAAGATAGATCTCGGTCAGCCGGCACAGGTCCGCCGCATCGGACATGACCGCGATGCGGCCCTTGTATTGCGGGGAATCGAACACCCATTTCCAGCTGTCGGGCACCCCGTCGATCTTGGACTTGCGATAGCCGATGCCCAGCACCAGCCAGGTATAGGGCATGGCATAGCGGCGGCCCGGATCGAACGGCGCGTCCTGAAACCGGGGCAGGATGTTCTTCATGTTGGGTATTCTGGCGTGGTTCAACGACATCAGCATGCCGGCCTTGGCCATGCGCTGCACGAAATCGTTGGCAGGAACCACCACGTCATAGCCGGGATTGCCGCTGCGCAGCTTGGCGAACAATTCGTCGTTGTTCGAATAAAGGCTCATGTTCACGCCGATGCCGGTGGCTTTTTCAAAGCCCGACAGCGTGTTCTTGCCGACGTAAGTGTCCCAGTTGTAGAAATTGACCGTCTGCCCGGGATGCTTTTTGCAGCCTGCCAGCCCCGCCAGGCTGATGCCGACCGCGGCCGTGCCCAGACCGGCGAGAAATCCACGTCGCGCCAGGGTTCCGTGCCGGGAAGGGGTTGCTTGCATGTTGGCCCTCGTGACTGGCCCGCGCGATATCGGGCATTGCATTTCGGCACGATATGTGATCACAGGTTGCAGGTAAAGCCTTTCATCGCAGGTGAGCACCAATGGCCTCGGAAGATGCACCCGGATCCTGCCGCCCCGGAAGGTTGACGCGTCGCGCTTTCGTGAAAAGCGGTTCGGCGGCGGCCGGCGCCGCGGGTGCGGGCGCGGTCCTGTCCGGCCCGGGAGCGGAGGCCGCGGCCATCACGCCGGCAATGCCCGCGCCGCTGCCTGCCGTGGCCGGCGAACCCGGCGGATATTACCCGCCGCTGCGCACCGGCATGCGCGGGTCGCATCCCGGCTCGTTCGAAGTGGCCCATGCCCTGCGCGATGGGCAGCAGGTGGGCCAGGCCCTGGCCGGCCCGGCGCACGAAAGCTATGATCTTGTCGTGGTCGGCGGGGGCATCAGCGGCCTTTCCGCCGCCTTGTTCTATCGCGATCGCCACCCGGCCGCGCGCATCCTGATCCTGGAAAACCACGACGATTTCGGCGGCCACGCCAAGCGCAACGAATTCCGGGTGCGCGGCCATACCCTGCTGATGAACGGCGGCACTGCCAGCATCGAAAGCCCTACGCCTTACAGCGGGACCGCCGACGGGTTGTTAAGGCGCCTGGGCATCGACGTGCCGGCGCTGGCCAAGGCCCATGGCGCGGGCGAGGCCGAGGAAGGCACGCTTGCCGGGGTAAAGCTGGGCAGGGCGGTGTTTTTCGACCGGGAAAGCTTCGGCGCCGACGCGTTGATCCCCCTGGCCGACGATGCCCCGCTGGCGCAGGCTCTGGCCAAGGCGCCGCTCTCGGCGGCCGCCCGGGCGCAGATCGCCGCGCTCGAGGCGGGCGCCACCGATCCGCTGGGCGCGATGCCCCTGGCCTCGCGCAAGGATTACCTGTCGACCATCAGTTACCGCGATTACCTGATCAAGCACGGCGGCCTGTCGGAAGAAGCGGTGCTGTTCTATCAGAACCGCCCGCTGGGCTGGTGGTGCGTGGGGGCCGATGGCATTTCCGCGCTCGATGCCTGGGGCACGGGGTTCTTTCCGGGCTTCAAGGGCCTGAAGCTGGCGCCGGGCGGCACCATGCGCATGGGCTATACCCCGCGCGGCTTTGCCAGCACCGGGGGCAGCTATGATTTCCATTTCCCTGACGGCAATGCCACGATCGCCCGCCGCCTGGTGGCCGAACTGATCCCCGGGTTCATGGCGCCGGGCCTTGGCATCGAACAATCGATCCTGGCGCCGGCCGACTATGCCGTGCTCGACCGGCCCGGAAACGCGGTGCGCCTGCGTCTTTCCAGCACGGCCGTCCACGCCGTCAATCGCGCGCAGGCCGGGGCGGATATCGTCTATTCCCATGCCGGCAAGGTGCACAAGGTGGCGGCGCGCCACGTTGTGATGGCCTGCTATAACATGATCATTCCCTATCTGGTGCCCAGCCTGCCCGAGGCGCAGAAGGAAGCCTTGCGCGAACTTGTGAAGGAACCGCTGGTCTATGTCAGCGTCGCGCTTGACAACTGGCGCGCCTTTGCCAAGGCGGGGATCGGATCGATCGAATTTCCCCAGGCCTGGTTCCAGAATGCGGCGATCGATCATGCCCTGCCCATGGGCGGCTATGCCGGGCCGAAATCGCCGGACGATCCCGTTCTGCTCCACCTGACCGGCATTCCCCATGCTCCTGGCCTGCCCGAACACGATCAGAGCCGCGCCGGTCGCATGGAGCTTTTGGACACGGACCTTGCCACGTTCGAAACCCGCATCCGCGACCTTTTGACCCGGGCCATGGGCGCGTATGGTTTCGACGCGGACAAGGATATCGCGGCAATCACCGTCAACCGCTGGCCCCATGGTTATGCCCCGGAATACAACGCCCTGTGGGACAAGCGGCAGGACGACGATCCGCTCGCCCCCCACAGGGTGGGCCGCCGCCGGTTCGGCGCGATCGCGATTGCCAATTCGGACAGCGGCCGCGCCGCCTATACCGACAGCGCGATCGACCAGGCCTGGCGCGCGGTGGGCGAACTGCTAGGATAGGGCGTGCGGGCGGCGCGGACAGAGTTTGGATCGACCGCTATCGCCCACTTTCCGCCGCTCCCCGGCAGCACGGCTGCGAGTTGAGCGGGACGCGAAAGCAGTTAGAATTTTCAGTCGAGCCAGAAAAATGGTCGTGGCTCTGCAGCTTTCCGATTGCCTACGTCGCGTTTAATCGCCGCGACCGTCTTTTCATTCGTGAGGCACTTGATCGCCTCTTGTAAAAGCGTGGGATTGTCCGGTGCGACCATGGCAATGGCATTCCTTATGTTTCTCGTTTGCCGCCATGCAAGCGCAGGCTCCGTCGCTTTCACCAAAGCGTGGAAAACAGGCTCCCACAGGTCCCGGTCAAATGGCTTGGCCGCCTGGAAGAGCATCACCAATGCCTCTGAACGGCCGCCCATGTTCTCGATATTATTCGCCGCTTCCGTGTATCGCGTTAGGAGCCTTTTTGCCGGGTTTGGGTTTCCCAGCTCTAAATACGCGCGTATTGGCCATGCCGACACTGCGACGCGCTTGTACCAGTTAACTTGCGAATCTGCTGCTTTGATCGCCTCGTGTAGGAGTTGTTCATAATCGTCATTCGGCCAGTAGCGCGCAACATAGGCCAGTGATTGGCATTTAAACCACGGATCTTCGATTGCACGAGCAATCGATAATGCCTTTTTTGGGTCGCTCACTACGAGGTTGATCGCGAGCTGTCGTTGGCCGGTTGGAGTCATGGGCATTTAAGTCTTATGGCACGGCAAAGGCTAACGTCCGCTCACCACCCATTCCGCCGTGCTGCTCTTCTGCCCACGCCGCCTCAGGCTCTTACCTTTGCGGCAAAGCTCTTGCGCAGTTTCATCAGCTTGGGCGGGATGACGGCCAGGCAGTAGGGATTGCGCTGGCCTTCGCCCTGCCAGTACTCCTGATGATAGTCCTCGGCTGGATACCACGGCGCCAGCGGCTCAATCGTGGTGACCACCGGGGCCTGGCGCTCGGCCTGGGCGCGGGCGATGGCAGCCCGGGCTTCGGCTTGCTGCGCTTCGTCCAGCGGGAAGACGGCAGAGCGATACTGCGTGCCCACGTCGTTGCCCTGGCGGTTGAGCTGCGTGGGATCGTGCGTGGCGAAGAAGATATCGAGCAACTGGCCGTAATCGATGACCGCCGGATCGAACGTGACGCGGATTGCCTCGGCATGGCCGGTGGTGCCGCTGCACACCTGCTTGTACGTCGGGTTTTCGGTGGTGCCGCCGATATAGCCGCTTTCCACTTCGGACACGCCGATCACGTCGCGGAACACGGCTTCGGTGCACCAGAAGCAGCCGCCGGCGAAAATGGCCTGCGTCATAATGGATCCTTTTCCAAGAAGTTTGTCCGCACAGATAGGAACCTCGCGCGCCGCTGTCATCCACCTGTCGTTGAATTGGCGGTGCCAAACGCATAGATGCGTGGCCCATGACCCAGCTTTCCGTCGCCGCGCTTCAGCTCGCGCTCAATTCGCCCGATGCGGCAGACAACATCGCCGCCGTATCCGCGCTGGTGGAACAGGCGGCGGCGCGGGGCGCGCAGATCGTGCTGCCGCCCGAACTTTTTGCCGGTCCCTATTTCTGCGTGACCGAGGACGAAGCGCGCTTCGCCCTGGCCCATCCCGTCGGCGAAGACCCTTCGATCAAGGCCATGCGGGCGCTGGCCAAGGGGCTGGGCATTGCCATTCCCACCAGCTTTTTCGAGCGTGACGGGCCGCATTACTACAACAGCCTGGCGATGATCGATCCCGCGGGAGAGATCATCGGCATCTATCGCAAGAGCCACATTCCCGATGGGCCGGGGTACGAAGAAAAGTACTATTTCCGCCCCGGCAATACCGGGTTCAAGGTGTGGGACGTGTTCGGCACGCGCATCGGCGTGGGCGTCTGCTGGGACCAGTGGTATCCCGAATGCGCCCGCGCCATGGCATTGATGGGCGCCCAGGTGCTGTTCTATCCCACCGCGATCGGCAGCGAGCCCTATGACGCCGCGCTCGATACCAGTCGTATCTGGCGCCGCGCCATGCTGGGTCATGCCGCATCCAATTGCATGCCGGTGGTGGCCGCCAACCGCATCGGTACGGAGGAAAACGACCAGGTCTTTTACGGGCACAGCTTCATCGCCGACGAATGGGGCGATTTCCGCGCCGAATACGGCCGCGAGGAAAGCGGCGCGCTGGTCGCCGCGCTCGATCTTGACGCGGCGGCGCGGCACCGTGCCGGCATGGGCTTCTTCCGCGATCGCCGCCCGCAGCTCTACAGCCGCCTGGCGCAGGATATCTGACCGCCGATGTCGGGGGACAGCCAGCACCAGTACCTGATCGCGCTCGGTTCCAACGTGCGCCATCCGCGCCATGGCGCCCCGGCGGGCGTGCTGCGCGCGGCGGCGCGTGCGCTCGATGACGCGGGCCTTGCACTCAGAGCGATGTCGCCGATCGTTGCCAGCGCACCGCTCGGCCCCTCGCGCCGGCGCTATGCCAATGCCTGCGCGGTGATCACCACCCCGCTGGAGCCGGCGCAACTGCTCGCCCGCCTGCAAGGTCTCGAACACAGCTTCGGCCGCGTGCGCCGCGGCGCCCCATGGCGCGCCCGCACGCTCGATCTTGATATCGTGCTGTGGTCCGGCGGAGCCCTGGCGGATATTCACGCCAACCTCGTCATCCCGCATCCAGCCTGCCGCCAGCGTCCCTTCGTGATGGGCCCGGCCGTGCGGATCGCCCCCGACTGGCGCGATCCGCTCACGGGGCTGGCAACAAAACACCTGGCTTCCCGCTTGACCCGCCGCCGCCCCGCCCCTAGGTGACGGCACCAACCACGCGCCATCGGGCGCCCGGGGCCCTTAGCTCAGTCGGTAGAGCAACTGACTTTTAATCAGTAGGTCGCTGGTTCGAATCCAGCAGGGCTCACCAAATTTCGCATACCGCAGAACTCTTCGACAGCACCGCCGATTCGGCGGGGGCAGTGCGTGCAAGTGTTTCACAGCGCTGGTGCAGCATGGAAAGCTGAGTCGCTGTGCCATGGCAAAGGATTGCAATGCCTGGCTTTGGGGCAATGGCAAAACGCTTGACCGCGAAAAGCTTCGCTAACGCACATTTGCGCTACTGACTGTTTCACATACCCGTCACGGAGCCGATCTATGGGCCTTTTGTATCCAATCAGCCGGATCGAGGGACAAGATCGTGCACCAATCCATCCTGATGAAAAGCTTTGTGGTTGCCGTCATGGCCGCGTGGTCCACGTCCGTTTTCGCACAAACCAACGCCGCCGCCGCCGCGCAGGACCAGCCTGCTGGTGCGCAGCCGGGTGAAGCGGAGCCGCAGGCGCAGATCATCGTTACCGGTTCGGCCCGGCCGCAGCGTCGTTTCGACGTGTCCTACGCGGTCAATTCGCTGAGCCAGAGCGACGTGCAGAAGATCGCGCCCAAGAGCTTTGCCGACCTTCTGGGCACCGTGCCGGGCATACAAGTGGAAGCGACGGGCGGCGAGGTGCAGAACATCACGCGGGTGCGCGGAATTCCGACCGACCGCGGCTATCTGATCTTCCAGCAGGACGGCCTGCCGCTCTATCACGAGATCGACGGCGTCTTTTTCAATTCGGGCGAAGGGATGAACCGCTTCGACCTGATGACCCAGCGCGTGGAAGTGGTGCGCGGCGGCCCGGCGCCGATCTATGCCAGCAGCGCGGCCGCCATTGCCAACAACATCACCGTGACCGGCACCGGCACGGCTGCGGGGCAGGCGCAACTTACGCTTGGCGATACCGGGCTTTATCGGCTGGATGCCATGCAATCTGGCCCGATCAGCGACAACACCTATTTTGCCATCGGCGGTTTCATGCGTCTGCACGAAGGCTATCGCGACAATGGCTTTCCCAACGACAGGGGCGGACAGATCCGCGCTAACCTGAAGCATGATCTGGATAACGGCTTCGTCAAAGTATCATTGCAGTATACCAACGATCACAACGTTTTTTATCTGCCCATTCCGGTGTCGGATCCGCGCAATGCATCGGTTTCGCTCAATTCCTATATCGATTACTTCAATGGCACGCTGAATTCCCCGTCGCTGCGCAACGTCAACATCAAGTATCGCGACGGCGCCGGCAACATCCAGACGCTGAACCGCGATCTGGCCGATGGACGGCACATGCGCTTCTTCAACGCCGCAGTGCAGTACGAAGGGGCGTTTGACGACTGGAACGTCTCGCTCAAAGCAGGGGTGACATCGGGCAAGAACAGCTTTGACGCGTTCTATTCCACCACCAATCCGGCCGATGCCAATACATTTGCCAACGATGGGACATCGACCAGCTATCTGTCCCGTGCGACGGCGGCATTCGGTTCGGGCGTGGCGCGGCTGGGCTATGCCATTGCCGGCACCAACGGGGCGACCGCCTATGATCCTTATGCGGATTCGGGCCTGGTGATGTCGGGCCAGTATCGCGCGGTCGAATCGCGTTTCTATTCGGTCCAGTCAGACCTCAGCGTGACGCGCAAGTTCGTCACGGGGCTGGGTACTCACGACATCCGCGCCGGCACCTATTTCTCGTTCTATGGCAATACCTCGTTCCAGGCTTATCAGGACATGCTCATCGAAGTGCGCAGCCAGCCGCGCACGCTCGATCTGGTGGCTTATTCGGCTTCAGGCACAGTGCTGGGCTCTGTCACGCAGAACGGCGTGCTGCGCTACACGACGACGTTGAACCAGGGCAAAGGCGATGCCAAGATGATTGCCGTCTATGCCAACGATACCTGGGACATCACGCCCCGCCTGCGGGTGGATGGCGGGATCCGCGCCGAATGGTACGGCTATCGTGGCTATGCGCTGCCGACCACCCAGGCCGATCTGGGCGATGCGACCACGCTGGCCGATACTACGACCCGTGCGTTTACCGGCGCCATCATCAATCAGCGGCTGAGCCCCAGCGCCGTTAACTGGACGGCCGGGGTCAATTACGATTTCAGCCAGCGCTTCGGCATCTATGGCCGCATTTCCAATCTGGAAGTGGTGCCGCAACTGAGCGTCGTCAGCAGCATCAACCCGACGATCGTGAAAACCAAGGCGCGCCAGTACGAAGTGGGCGTCAAGGCCAGTATTGGCGGTAATTATTTCTACGCCACAGGATTTTACACCAATTTCAATCCGTTCAATGCCTCGTTCGTGGCGTTCAATCCGCAAACGGGCCGGAACGATCAGGCCGTGCCGTTCATCGGCGAGGCAACGGTCAAGGGCGTCGAAATCGACGGGCGCATCGCGCCGACCTCGTGGTTTTCGCTCACCGGTTCGGCCACATGGCAGGACCCGGAATATGCCAACCTCGTCAACAGTTCCGGCGCCGATCCAAGCGCAGTCAACGGCAACCAGATCATCCGCGAACCCAAGTTCTTCGGCAATCTCAGACCCAATGTCAGCCTTGACGTGGCGGGCAACAGGGTCGAGATCTTTGGCCGCTTCGAGTGGGTCGGGAAACGCTATGTCGATCTGTTCAACCGCACTGTCCTGCCGGCCTATCAGACTCTGGGCGCAGGTGCTTCGCTGACCCGCGGCAACTGGCGCATCCAGGTTGTGGGCGACAACATCACCAACGCCAAGGGGCTGACGGAAGGCAATCCCCGTACCGACCAGCTTGCCGGACAGGGTTCCTCGGATGCCATCTATGGGCGGCCGCTGTTCGGCCGCAATTTCCGCCTGATCCTCAACCGGAAATGGTAATGCGCATGCCCCGCATCACGGCCAGGCTCTGCCTGGAGGCGATCGCGGCGATTGCGGCGATTGGGCTGGCGGCTGCGCCGGCCCGGGCCGCAACGGTGCGCGACATGCGGATCGAGGCGCTGTCCGCGCGGCTCTTTCCGCTGTTGACCGCGGCATCGCGCGACATCGCGGTTCTTGACGGTATCGCGCGGAGTCAGGCCATGTCCACCCTGATCGGGGAGCGGGCGCGACGCCGCGCCGCCTGCGCACAGACTATGCCGTGCCTGGCGCAGGCACTGCTGTGGACACCGGCCGAGATCGAAACGATGCGCCGTACATTCGCGCCGCTCAAGCCACTTGCCGGTGCCGACGATGGCCCCCAGGCCCAGGTGAAACGGGAACTGGAGGGCATCAACGCGATCGTGCGGACTTATGCGCTGGGCGAGGTTCCGGCCTATCCCGAGATCGACGGGGCCGGCGCGATCGACCCGGCGGAGCGCCAGGCGCGGCTGCAGGCCGCCGCCTGGCTCGCCGCCGCGCCGCGCACCGGGTCGGCGCAGGCCCTTGACCCGAGCGCCGACTACGCGCTGGCATTGCTCGACGTCAGCGACCGGACCGATGCCATCGATCACGAGCCGCTGGCGGAAGGCAGCAACGCGGCGGCTTTTGCCCGGGCCAAAGCGCTGGACTGGAGCAGATATCGCTACAGCGCGGCAATTGTCACCGGCGTCGGCCCGGAAATCGCCGGCATGGCGCTCAGCCCGTTCGGCAAGTACCATGTCCGATTGGCGGCCGAACGCTTTGCGCGGGGCGATGTCGGTTTCATTATCGTCAGCGGCGGGCGCGCCCATCCGCGCGCCACGCGCTTTGTCGAAGCGGTGGAAATGCGCAAGGCGCTGATCGAACGGTATGGCGTGCCTGCCGACGCGATCGTGATCGAACCTTATGCGCGCCACACGACGACAAACCTGCGCAACGCGGCGCGGATCCTGGCGACGATCGGTGCGCCGCCGGGGAAGGACGCGCTGATTCTCTGCAACCCGATCCAGAGCGCCTATATCGAAAGTCCCCGTTTTGCCCAGCGCAATGCCGACGAGCTGGGCTATCAGCCAGGCCGGATCGGCGCGCGCGTTTCCCCCACCGAACTGGTCTTCCAACCGGCGACGATCGTCAGCCGGGTGGACGCGCGCGATCCGCTGGACCCGTAAGCCAAGGAGAAGGACATGCCCAAGCGTTTTTCGATCGTGGCGCTTGCCGCTCTTGCGCTCGTGCCCCGGCAGGCCCAGGCCTGGGGCATGACGGGACACGCGGTGATCGACCGTGCGGCGATCGACGCGATTGCGCCGGACGGCCCCACGTTCCTGCAGAAATACCGCGATTTCATCGTCGCGTCCGCGTCCCTGCCGGACAGTTGGCGCGGCGCCTCGGAAAACTTTTCCAAGATCGAGGAAGATCCCAACCACGGCTGGTTCCGCGAGCAGTTCGCATTCCTCAAGCCCATTCCGCGCTCGCGTTATGAATTCGTCATCGCGGTATACGACCAGTATCGCAAGATCGCCCGCAGCGACCCGGCGAAAGCAGCGCGCACCAATGTCCGCTGGACGGGCACCTTGCCCTATGCCGCGATGGAAACCTACGAGCGCCTGATCGTGTGCATGCGTTATGTGCGCAAGGCGCGGGCGGAAGGGCGCGATGCCTCGGTTCCCGAACAGCACTGCGCGTTCCAGGTCATCCGCCTCGGCCACTATATTGGCGATGGTGCGCAACCATTGCATGATTCGATCCATTCCGATGGATGGATCGGCGACAACCCCCACGGTTACACCCGCGAGAGGAGCATTCACAGCCGCTTCGAAACCCAGTTCGTCGACGGCATGAAACTGACCGCTGCCGACATTGCCCCGCGCCTCGATCCACCGGCACGCCAGACCGGCGACATGTTCGATGCGGTGCTGGCGTTCCTGAACACGGCCGGCGACCAGGTGGAAACCGTCTACCGGCTGGAAAAGCGCGACGGTTTCGCCAATCATGCCGATCCCGATGTGCGGGCGCTGGTCTATCAGCGCACGGCCGCCGCCGCCTCCATGCTGCGCGACATGCTCGACCGGGCCTGGGCGGAAAGCGCGGACCCGGCCAAAGACGTCCAGCCTTCGCCGATCGATTTCGCCAATCCGCGGTTCAACCCGGAAACGGGTTCGGCGCCGGGCTGATCCGCCTGGCGCGCCCCCCGCCCAAAGTTTGGCTTGGGGGCGCTTAACCAAATCGCCCTGTCATTATGCGGCGGGCCTGTGCCAAAGGCCCGCCCATGAACATGCCGTCGTTGACCCATCTCGAGCGCCTGGAAGCCGAGGCGATCCACATCATGCGCGAAGTCGTGGCCGAGGCGGAGCGCCCGGTCATGCTCTATTCGGTGGGCAAGGACAGCGCGGTGATGCTGCATCTGGCGCGCAAGGCCTTTCATCCCGCGCCGCCGCCGTTCCCCCTGCTGCACATCGATACGACGTGGAAATTCCAGGCGATGTACGCGATGCGCGATCGCATGGCGCGCGAAAGCGGGATGGAACTGCTGGTCTATCAGAACCCCGAGGCTGCGGCGCGGGGGATCAACCCGTTCGATCACGGACCCCTGCATACCGACATGTGGAAGACCGAGGGCCTCAAGCAGGCGCTCGATCTGCATGGGTTCGACGTGGCGTTCGGCGGCGCGCGGCGCGACGAGGAAAAGAGCCGCGCCAAGGAGCGCATCTTTTCGTTCCGCACCGCCAGCCACGGCTGGGATCCCAAAAACCAGCGGCCCGAGCTGTGGAACCTTTATAACGCGCGCAAGAACAAAGGCGAAAGCATTCGCGTCTTCCCGATCAGCAACTGGACCGAGCTGGACATCTGGCAGTACATCCACCTGAACGACGTACCCATCGTGCCGCTCTATTTTGCCGCAAAGCGTCCGACCTACGAATGGGACGGGCAGCTGTTCATGGCCGACGATCCGGACCGGCTGGAAAAGGTTCTCGGCCGTCGACCCGACATCGTCGAACGCGCGATCCGCTTCCGCACTCTAGGCTGCTTTCCGCTGACCGGAGCGGTGGAAAGCACTGCGGCGACGTTGCCCGAAGTGATCCAGGAAACCCTGCTTACCACCACCAGCGAGCGCCAAGGCCGCGTGATCGACAAGGACGCCGGCGGGGCCGGCATGGAAGTGAAGAAGCAGCAGGGGTACTTCTGATGCAGCAGACCGTCACGGACGCGGCGGGCGTCGTCTACAAGACCGATGCCCTTATCGCGCGGGATATCGATGCCTATCTCGAAACGCATCAGCACAAGACGATGCTGCGCTTCATCACCTGCGGATCGGTGGACGATGGCAAGTCCACCCTGATCGGGCGATTGCTTTACGATTCCAAGATGATATTCGAGGATCAGCTGGCCGCACTGGAAAGCGACAGCCGCAAAGTGGGCACGCAGGGCGAAGCGATCGATTTCGCGCTGCTGGTCGATGGCCTTGCGGCCGAGCGCGAGCAGGGCATCACTATCGATGTCGCCTATCGCTTCTTCAATACCGAAAAGCGCAAGTTCATCGTCGCCGATTGCCCCGGCCATGAACAATATACGCGCAACATGGTCACCGGCGCCTCCACCGCCGATCTGGCCGTGATCCTGATCGATGCGCGCAAGGGCGTGCTGGTGCAGACGCGGCGCCATTCCTACCTCTGCCATCTTCTGGGCATTCGCAATTTCGTGCTGGCGGTCAACAAGATGGACCTGGTGGATTACAGCCAGGCCCGCTTTGACGAGATCGTGGCCGATTACCGCGCCTTTGCCGCCGGCATCGGCATCGGGACGTTCACGGCCCTGCCGATCTCGGGCTTCGCCGGCGACAACGTTACCGGCCCTTCGGCCAATACGCCCTGGTATGCCGGGCCATCGCTGATCGGGCACCTGGAAACCGTGCCGGTGCGCGGGGCCGACGATCTGGCGCGGCCGTTCACCATGGCCGTGCAATGGGTCAACCGCCCGAACCTCGATTTTCGCGGTTTTGCCGGCCTTGTCGCCAGCGGCAGCGTCAGGCGCGGGGACCCGGTGCGCGTACTGCCTTCGGGCAAGACCAGCACGGTAGCGCGGATCGTGACGCTGGATGGCGATCTGGACCAGGCCCAGGCCGGGCAGGCCGTGACCCTGTGCCTGGCCGACGAGATCGACTGTTCGCGCGGAGACGTGATCGCCCAGGCGGACAATGCGCCCGAAGTGGCCGACCAGTTCGAAGCGACGCTGGTGTGGATGGCCGACGAAGTGCTGACCCCGGGCCGCGCCTATTGGCTCAAGCTCGGCACGCAGACGGTATCGGCAACGGTGCGCGCGCCCGAATACGTCGTCAACGTCAACACGATGGAGCATCTGGCCGCCAAGACGCTGGAACTCAATGCCATCGGCGTGGCCGAAGTGGTGACGGACAAGCCCCTGGTGTTCGAGCCCTATGCGCAGAGCCGCACGCTGGGCGGGTTCATCCTGATCGACAAGATCACCAACGCCACGGTCGGCGCCGGCATGCTGAACTTCAGCCTGCGCCGCGCCCGGAACGTGCACTGGCAGGCGCTGGACATCACCCGCAAGGCGCATGCCGCGCTCAAGATGCAGCAGCCGGCCGTGTTGTGGTTCACCGGCCTGTCGGGCTCGGGCAAATCGACCATCGCCAACCTGGTCGAAAAGAAGCTGCATGCGCTGGGCAAGCATACGTTCCTGCTCGATGGCGACAATGTGCGGCACGGCCTGAACAAGGACCTGGGCTTTACCGATGCCGACCGGATCGAGAACATCCGGCGCGTGGGCGAAGTGGCCAAGTTGATGACCGATGCGGGCCTTATCGTGTTGACCGCGTTCATCAGCCCCTTCCGTGCCGAGCGGGAACTGGTGCGCAGCCTGCTGCCCGAAGGCGAGTTCATCGAGGTCTTTATCGATACCCCGCTGGAAGATGCCGAAAAGCGTGACGTCAAAGGTCTTTACCGCAAGGCCCGCAGCGGCGAACTGAAGAATTTCACTGGCATCGACAGCCCCTATGAACGGCCGGAGCATCCTGAGATCCGGGTGGACACCACACGCGAAAGCCCCGAAGAAGCGGCGGAGCGGATCGTCGAGCGGGTGATCGGCGCGTGGATGCCGGTCATCTGACCGGGCGGGCGACCGGATCGAAGTGAACGGGGGCAGGGCATGGACGATCTGGCACTGGCGCGGCACCTGGCGGAAAAGGCCGGAGAGATACTCATGGCCCTGCGCGCATCGGGCGCGCTCGTGGGCAGGGCGCTGGGCGCGGAAGGCGACAGGCTGGCCAACGCCTTTCTGATGCAGGAAATAGCCGCGCACCGCCGCGACGACGGGGTGTTGAGCGAAGAGACCGCCGATACCCCCGCGCGCCTGGCCAAGGACCGAGTGTGGATCATCGATCCGCTGGACGGTACGCGCGAATATGGCGAGGGCCGTGCCGATTGGGCCGTGCATGTGGGCCTTGCCGTCAACGGGCAGGCGCTGCTGGGCGCGGTGGCTCTGCCGGGCGAAAGGCTGGTGTTCGACAGCGCCGGCCCGACCCCGCCGCTGCCTTCTTTGCCGCCCGTGCCGCGTTTGCTGGTCAGCCGTTCGCGCCCGGCGCGCGAAGCGGTTGCCGTGGCCGAAGCGCTGGGCGGCGAGATGCTGCCGATGGGCAGCGCGGGGGCCAAGGCCATGGCGGTGGTCCGCGGGCAGGCCGAAATCTATCTCCATTCCGGCGGCCAGTACGAATGGGACAATTGCGCGCCAGTGGCAGTGGCGGCCGGCGCCGGCCTTCATGTTTCGCGCATCGACGGATCGCCGCTGGTTTACAACAATCCCGATACCTGGCTGCCCGATCTGTTGATCTGCCGGCGCGAATGGGCGCAACGCGTGCTTGAGGAAGTTGCGCGGATCGGCAATTGACGCAGGCGTGACAGGATTTCGGAACGACGAGAGGACACGATGATCGACCCCAAGCATTTCCGCGCCGTTCTGGGCGCCTATCCCACCGGCGTCTGCGTCATCACCTCGGTTGACGAGGCCGGCCTGCGCACCGGCCTCGTCGTCGGCTCGTTCACCTCGATTTCGCTCGATCCGCCGCTGGTGGGCTTTTTTCCCGACAAGCGATCGACATCGTGGCCGCGCATTGCCGAAACCGGGCGGTTCTGCGTCAACGTTCTGGGCGCCGATCAACTCGATCTGTGCCGCCGCTTTGCCAGCCGCGCCGACGACAAGTTTGCGGAACTGGCCCATGACACCAGCCCCACCGGGCTGCCCGTGCTGCAAGGCGCACTGGCGTGGATCGATTGCCGGATCGAACGCGTGAATGACATCGGCGACCACTGGCTGGTGGTCGGCGCGGTGGACGCGCTCGATGCGCGGGCGGGGGGCACGCCGCTGCTGTTCTTCCGCGGGCAGTACCACGATGCGGTGGAAATCGCCCAGGGGGTCTGACGCCGGCGCCTGCCCGCGCAGAAAATAGCTATGCGCCGGTCCCTTAGCGGGTGCACAGGCGCGTCTTGTGCGGCTAGGCTTTCCCCTGCAGAACGCGGGGAGAATACATGAAGCCGATCGAAGCCATCATGCGTACCGCGCCGGTCATCCCGGTGCTGGTGATCGACGATGTGGCCCATGCCCTGCCGGTGGCGCGGGCCCTGGTGGCAGGCGGCCTGCGGGTGCTGGAAGTGACTTTGCGAACGCCCGCCGCGCTCGATGCGATAACCGCGATGAAAAGCGTGGATGGCGCTATCGTGGGCGCAGGCACGGTGACCAACCCCGGCGAGCTCAAGGCCGCCATCGACGCGGGCGCCGAATTCATCGTATCGCCCGGTCTGACCGAACGGCTGGGCCAGGCGGCCGTCAATGCTGGCATTCCTTTCCTGCCCGGCACGGCAAGCGCGGCGGACATCATGCGCGGGCTCGATCTTGGGCTTACCCATTTCAAGTTCTTTCCGGCCTCCACTTCGGGTGGGTTGCCCGCGCTCAAGGCCCTGGCGGCGCCCTTTTATCAGGCCCGGTTCTGCCCCACGGGCGGGATCACCGCGGCAACGGCGGCCGAATGGCTGGCGTTCGATCGCGTGCTTTGCGTCGGCGGCAGCTGGATCGTGCCCAAGGGCGCGCCCGACGAGACCGAAATCGAGCGTCTGGCGCGGGAAGCTTGCGCGCTTGGCGAAGGCTGAAGGCACCAACCGGCCGGATCGCAGTTTGCTTGCCCAGGAAGCAGGACTCTGCAGCTTGGTAATGGCATTGCAGCCCGCAAGGGGGAACCGCAGATGAAGACCGTCGCACAGCTCAGGGATCGTTTGCGCAAGCTGCACGAGCGGACCGCCGAAACGCCGCTGTTCAATCCCGTTTTCCAGTTGAGCCACGATCTTTCGCGCCAGTTGGAGGCCAGGGCCTTGTCGCTCGACGACATGGACGCTCTGGTGGCCGAACTGGAGTGCGAGGCGCTGCAAAACCGTGCCGGGCGCCTGCGCCGGCTGATCGCGCCGACCGACCCGGGCGAGAACCTGGCGCGCATTGCCGCCCTGCTGGACGAGGAAGATGGTTTCGGCCAGTTTCGCGCTCGCTGGGAAAAGCCGCTCCTGCATGCGGTGTTCACGGCCCATCCCACATTCCTGCTCAATCCCGCACAGGCGGACGCGGTGGCGACCGCGGCCCTGGCCGACGATCCGCTGGCCGCCACGGTATGCGCGCTTCCGGCCCAAAGCGCGGCTATCACCCTGGAATTCGAACATCTCGAAGTGTGCGACGCCATCGAGCGCGCGGGCCATGCGCGTGACCGCATCAATGCCGCGCTGCTGTCGCATGCCCGCCAGCGCTGGCCGGGGCGCTGGCTCGATTTCCGGCCCTTGCCGTTCCGTTTTGCCACCTGGGTCGGTTACGACATGGACGGTCGCACCGATATCGGCTGGCATACGTCCATCGCGTTCCGCCTGCGCGAAAAGGCGCGGCGCCTGGGCCGTTACAGCGCAAGCTTGGCCGGCCTGGTGCCCGGCCATGCGCTGATCGCCACGCTCGACGCGGCGCAGACCCACGCATCGGAAATGGCGGAGCTGTTTTCGCGGCCGCTCGACGCGCCCGAAACGCTGGCCGATGCCGCCAACCGCCTGACGGCCGACGATCCGGCCAAGCTGCTGACGCTGAGGCCGCTGATCGCCGTGCTGGAAAGCGATGCGGCAGAGGCCGAGGACGGCGATGTGGCGGTGGGCCTGGCAACGCTGGCCGGCGCCATGCGCGCCGATGGCCTGGGCATGGGCTGGATCCACTTCCGCGTGAACGCGTCGCAGTTGCACAACGCCCTGCGCCGCCGGATCGATCCGGAAGGCACGCTTGACCTTGCCAGCAAAAGCGCGATCTCGCGCCTGCGCGAGCTTCTGGCCGAAGCAAAGCCGCTGCGCGTCAATTTTGCCGCGCTGGCGATCGAAACGAGCACGGCCATCCGCCAGTTCCTGGCCATGGCGCAGATCCTGCATCACATCGATGCCGATGCGCCGGTCCGCATGCTGATTGCCGAATGCGAACAGCCGCAGACGGTGCTGGCTGCGCTCTATTTCGCGCGGCTGTTCGGCATCGACGACAAGGTCGACGTATCGCCGCTGTTCGAAACGGAAACCGCGCTCGAACACGGCGGGCGGTTTCTCGAAGCCCTGCTGGCCGAGGAGGCCTATCGCGATTACGTGCGCCGGCGCGGGCGGGTTTCGATCCAGACCGGTTTTTCCGATGCCGGCCGCTTTATCGGGCAATTGCCCGCTGCCCTCGCGATCGAGCGCCTGCAGGGACGCCTGGCCGAGGCGATGACCGCCAACGGCCTCGCTGACGTTGCCGCGCTGGTGTTCGATACGCACGGGGAATCGATGGGGCGCGGCGCGCATCCGGCCGGTTTTGCCGATCGGTTGACCTGGCCATTGAGCCGCTGGGCTCGCCGCCGGTTCGCCAAGGCGGGCATCGCGCTCGAGCCGGAAGCGAGTTTCCAGGGCGGCGATGGCTATCTTTTCTTCCGCAACGACGAACTGGCACTCGCCACGCTGACCCGCATTGCCGAGGCGGAAACGGCCTTTGCCGCGCCTGCGGCGCGCGATCCGTTCTATGACCGTACCGACCTGAGCCTCGATTTCTATCGCGCGATCCGCCGCGTGCAGCGCGATCATCTGAAAAGCGCGACATACGCCCGCGCTGTGACGGCTTTCGGTCTGGGCATGCTCAAGCCGACCGGCAGCCGGGTCTCGCGCCGCCAGTCGGACATTTCGGCCGACCGTTCGATGAGCCTGCGCCAGATCCGCGCGATCCCGCACAATGCCATCCTGCAGCAGATCGGCTATCCGGTGAACGTGATCGCCGGCGCCGGGACGGCCGTGGGCGACGAGATGGAAGCCATTGCCGAACTCCTGGGGCAGTCTGAACGCGGCAGCCAGCTGGTGCGGCTGCTGCGCGCGGCCAATGGCCTGGCCTCGATCAAGACGGTGGCGGCCTATGGCGAACTGTTCAATTCCGCCTATTGGGCCAGCCGCCCGTATCGCGGTACGGAAACCGCGCTGGAAGCGGCCTGCATGGCGCTGGCCGAATATCTGACCAAGGACGATCGCGCCGGGGTGTTTCGCCGGCTGACGTCGCGTCTGCGGGTCGACTGGATGAAGCTTCACCGCCTGCTTGCGCTGGTGCCGGGCTCGCCGGCGGGGCGCGATCCGGTGGTCGATGCCGAACGCCGCACGATCGGCCTGCTCCAGGCTGTGCGCCTGGCGCTGTTGATGCACATGTTCCTGCGTGCGGTGCAGGTGCCGCCGTTCTCGCGCTCGAACGATGTCAGCCGCGACGACGTGCTGGAAATGGTGCTTTCGCTGCGCGTGGACGATGCCCTGGCGCAGCTGCGCCGCGCCTATCCGGCGGCGATCCCCCATCTGGCTGATTTCAGCGTGGACGAAGCAAGCGACTTTCCCGATCACGACGGCGAGGACTATGGCGCGATTCGCACCCGCTTCATCGATCCGATCGAGCGCGCCCATGCCCTCAACCTGCGCGTGTCGGTGGCCGTGGCCAACTATTTCGGCGCGCACGGCTGAACCCGTCCCAAGAGGCAGGCGCCTACAGCGGAAAGTCGTGCTAGTCCCGCTTTGTCATTCGATCCGAACGCCGGATCAGGAGCCGGATCAGGAGAGCGTGTCGCCATGCGTCGCCGGTTTTGCGCAGCCATAGCCCTGGCCCTGGCCGGCCCCGCTTTCGCGCCGGCCCCGGCGCAGGGTTCTGCCATTTCCTCGCTGCTACAGGGGGTGATCCCGGGGCGCTATGCCGTCAATCCCGAACAGACCGTCGCGCGGTTTCGCGTGCGCTATCTGGGCATGAGCCACATCGAAGGCCGGGTGCCCCGGGCGACCGGCACGGTGGTCATAGACCCTACCGATATTCACGCCATGGCGCTCGACGTGGTCATGCCGGCGACGGCGATCGCGACCGAGGACGGCACGTTCGACGACGAACTGAAAGGACCGGGCCTGTTCGACGTTGCGCGCTATCCCACGATTCGCTTTCAGGGGCGCCGGCTGGTGCCCACCGGATCGCGCACCGCGCGCATCGAAGGGGAAGTGACGATGCACGGCGTGACGCGCCCCCTGCTGCTCGATGCCACTTTTGCCAATCCGTCGGGCGCATCGGCTGGCGGCAAGGGCGGCGCGCTTTCCGTCATGGCCACGGGCACGGTCCGCCGGTCCGAATTCGGCATGACGAAATATACGCCGTTCGTGGGCGACGAGGTGAAAGTGACCATCGCCGTGGTGCTCGACCGCGCCGGCTGAATGGACCGGCGGTGAATGCCGGCATGGTGCCGCGAGAGCGGCGGCCGAAAGGAAAAGCGCGCCCGTGCAAGCACGCTCTGTTCTTTGGTCCTGTGGCGGAACGGCTTAACCCTTGGGGGCGAGTACCATCAGCATCTGGCGGCCTTCCATGCGTGGGAACGCCTCGATCTTGGCGACTTCGGCCACGTCTTCCTGCACCCGCTTGAGCAGGTTCATGCCCAGCTGCTGGTGCGAAAGTTCGCGACCGCGGAAACGCAGAGTCACTTTCACCTTGTCGCCGTCTTCGATGAAGCGATACACGTTGCGCATCTTCACGTCATAGTCGTGATCATCGATATTCGGACGCATCTTGATCTCCTTGATCTCCTGCGTCTTCTGGCTCTTGCGGGCGGCGTTGGCCTTTTTCTGCGCCTCGTAACGGAACTTGCCCACGTCGAGGAACTTGCACACCGGCGGATCGGCGTTGGGCGACACTTCAACCAGGTCCAAGCCGACTTCGGCTGCCTGATCGATCGCTTCACGCGTGTACATCACGCCAAGATTCTCGCCGTTTTCATCGATCACGCGCACTTTGGGCACGTTGATCATCTGGTTGTAGCGAGGACCACTCTTGACGGGGGGCGCCAACATGCGCCGGGGCGGGGGAGCTATAGTGCTATCTCCTGACGTTGATCGGGGTGCGAGTCATCAAACGGACTCAACGCGCGCTCTTATCACAACAACGCGGCAGATAAAGAGCCTTCGGCTACATCTGGGCGCGCGGTGCATGCGTTTCAAGCCGCAGCAGCCTGCCATAGTGGGAAATGCGCCACACGCGCAGCCGTCGGGACAAGCGCGGTGATGCGGCCCGCGGGCTGCATCGCCTTGAGCAGGGCCGGGTGTGCGGCATCCAGCCCGCCGGTGAGCGTGCCGAAGGCCGGAAGGATCAGCTTGCGCTCGCTCATCACCGCGCAGGGACGGCTGACCGTGCGGCCCCGCGCGGCCAGGCGCAGGCGCGGATGGAAATGGCCCGAAAGCTCGGGCCGGGTTTCCCCGCTCTGCGCTTCGTGCCGCAGGACCACGCCGCCCGTCGCCAACTCGCGCAGCATGGTGCCGCCGATCAGGTTTTCCGGGGCGGCGGCGCCTTTTTCGTCATGATTGCCGGTGATCCACACCCAATCGACCCTGGCGGCGAGCGCGGCCAGATGCTCCGCCGCATGGGCATCGAGCCGGGCAGGGCCATGGGCATCGTGGAAATTGTCGCCCAGGCAGAACACCCGGCGCACGCCGCCGCGCCCGATCAGGCGGCCCAGGCGATCGAGCGTTTCGCGGCTGTCGTAAGGGGGCAGCAACTGTCCGCCGCGGGCGTACCAGCTGGCTTTTTCCAGGTGAAGATCGGCTACCAGCAGCGCCTGCTCCGCCGGCCAGACCAGCGCCCGCGCCGAACCGAGCAGCCATTCCTGCCCGGCAAACTGGAAAGGGGCGAACGAAAGGGGAACCATTTCTTCCCCTTGCCGCAGCGGCGGCGATTTGGCAAGCGCCCGGAATCGAGGAGATCGCATGACCGATTGGACGCCCCATACCGCCCGCGCCCGCACCTGGTTCGAGGCACTGCGCGACCGCATCTGCGCGGCGTTCGAGGCGATCGAGCGCGAGGCGGGAAGCGAGGCGGTCTTTTCCTACACCCCCTGGAACCGCGCGCACGCGGGCGAGCCGGTGGAAAACGGCGGCGGCGGCGTGCAGGGGCTGATGAAAGGCACGGTGTTCGAGAAAGTCGGGGTCAACGTTTCCACCGTGCAGGGCACGTTCAGCCCGGATTTCGCCGGAACAATCAACGGCGCCGATGTGGAAAACCCGGCCTTCACGGCGACCGGCATCAGCCTGGTGGCGCACATGGCCAACCCGCACGTGCCCGCCGTGCACATGAACACCCGCTTCCTCACCACGCGCAGGGCCTGGTTCGGCGGCGGCGGCGATCTCAATCCCCCGATCCCCTATGACGAAGACACGGCCGATTTCCACGCGCGCTTTCAGGCCGCCTGCGACGTGCACGATCCGGCCTATTATCCGCGCTTCAAGGCCTGGGCCGACGACTATTTCCACATTCCGCATCGCAAGGTGGACCGCGGCGTGGGCGGCATCTTCTATGATCACCTGGAATGCGCCGACGATGCCGCGTTCGAGGCCAACTTTGCCTTCACCCGCGATGTGGGGGAAGCGTTCCTCGACATTTTCCCGCGTCTGGTGCGGCGGCGCATGAACCACGAATTCAGCCCGCAGGATGAGCAGCGCATGCTGGAATGGCGCGGCCGCTATGCCGAATTCAACCTGGTCTATGACCGGGGCACGCTGTTCGGCCTGAAGACCGGAGGCAATGTCGACGCCATCCTGATGAGCCTGCCGCCGCGCGCGGTGTGGAGTTGAAGCGATGGTCATTGCCGAAACTGCCGCGCCGCTGACCGCCGGGTTCCACGCCGTTGCCCGTGGCGACGTGGCCGCGGTCGTCACGGCGCTGGAAATGCGCGCCATGCCGCCCGATCTCAAGCGTCCGACGCCCGAGGCAGACGTGCCGCTGCAACTGGTGCGCTGGAAAGCCCCCGATCCGGCAAAGTACCGCCTGCTCTATCGCCGCGTCGGGGCGAAATGGCTGTGGTGGTCGCGCCTGGCGCTGGACGATGCCGCGCTGGGTGCGATCATCCACGATCCGAATGTCGAAATCTATGCCATGGCCGATCGCGCCGGCATCGAAGTGGGCATGCTGGAACTCGATTTCCGCAAGCCTGGCGAGGCGGAGATCGCCTTTTTCGGCCTGATCCCCGGGGCCACCGGCAAGGGTTTCGGCAAATGGCTGATGCGCCGCGCCTTGCAGAAGGCCTGGGGCCGGGAAGGCGTGGCGCGCGTGTGGGTGCACACCTGCACGCTGGATGGGCCGAGCGCGCTGCCGTTCTACATGGCGCAGGGGTTTGTGCCCTACGCGCGCTTCGTGGAAGTGTTCCCTGACCCGCGCGGGCTGGGCCTGCTGGGCGATGAAGCGCCGCAGGTGCCGGTTTTGGGGTGAAACAGAGCAGACATTTTTTCAAATGATCATCTATGCCAGCGATTGATGGACGTCGACAGTCAGGCGCTAAATTTTTCAGTTAGGGTGAGACGCTTTTTTCCCGAACTCCTGGATGAACATGTTAACGCCCTCTCTGGTTTCTTTGAGTGCGTCCCTAAGAAATCACATGAGATGCCGTTCGTCCTCGGGTTTCCGAAGACGGAGGATTACATCAGCGGAAACATCGGGCTTTGGATTTGGCTGAAACTCACTAGGTTTCGTGGACAAAGGTTGACAACGGACTCGCTGCTTGATTCAAGGCTGTCTTTTGGAGGCGGCGTTGGGCGAGCGGATTGGTTTGAGGGACGACGAGTGGGCAATAATCT
>NZ_JBYNTS010000018.1:0-37972 GCF_057784975.1 Novosphingobium sp. DS6-6
GGACTGTCCCCGAACTCTGGGATGCCATTCGCGATGCGCTGCCACGCTTCACACCCCACGAATGCACAAATTACTTTATCGCAGCAGGTTATGAGCCAGAGTGATCGGAATCTGCTCTAGCGCGTCCAGCTTCTCCATCGGAACCGTCATGCCGGTGCAGGCGGTCGGCCCCTGCCGGGCCTTGGTCGAGCAGCTATAGTAGCGATACCTCCCACCCTTGCCGGTGCGGCTGGTCATCGCCCCGCCGCACTTGGCGCAATGGATCAGACCGGTAAGCAGCGTGGGACCGCCAACGACCTGCGGCGGTGTTACCTTCGGGTTGCGCGCCTTCATCCGAGCCTGAACGGCGTCGAAAGTCTCCTGATCGATGATCGGCGGCACGGCGACCGGGATGACTTCTTCATCCGGCTTGTTCTCGCCGTTCTTGGTGCGCCGGTTGAACTCGTGATCCCCAATATAGGTCCGCCGGGTCAGCATCCGGTGGACGGTGCCGATGCCCCAACGTCCGCCGTCGCGCGTGTAGATGCGGTGCTCGTTGAAGTACTTGGTGATCGCCTTGACGCCCATCGGTCCAGACGTGCCGTCGCCCTCCAGCGCCAACCGGAACGCGAGCCGCACCGTCTCGGCGTGGATCGGGTCAATCTCCAGCTTCTTCTTGATCTTGGCCCCGCGCTGCTCGGCAGCGGCGACGCGGTAGCCGATCGGCGGCAGCGAGCCGTTCCAGAACCCCTGCCGGGCATTCTCCTTCAAGGCGCGAAGCACGTGCTTGGCGTTCTCTTTGGACTGATACTCGTCGAACAGCGCCATGATCTGGCGCATCATGACGTGCATCGGGTCGTCGCCCATCTCCTGGGTGATCGACACAAGGCGAATGCCGTTCTTCGCCAGTTTGCGGACGTAGAACTCCAGCTCGAAGTGATCGCGGAAAAAGCGGCTGAACGAGTGGACGACCACTACCTCGAACGGCGCGGGCTTCGCCGTCCCGGCCTCGATCATCTGCTGGAACTCGGGGCGGCGGTCGTTAGTGGCGGATGCGCCTGCGTCCACGAAGGTCTCGACGAGCTGGTAGCCGCGCGCGGCGCAATAGGCTTCACCCTGCTTGCGTTGGTTGGGGATCGACACGTCATGCTCGGCCTGCCGCGCGGTCGAGACGCGCAAATACAGGGCGGCGCGCAGCGGCACGGTGCTCGGTGGCGCGGCGGTCATGCCGCCTTCCTCAATGCGCGCTGCACCGCCTTGGGGTCGCGGTCGATGACGAGGAGATAGGCCCGCGCCGGGCCTTCCGGGGCGCGCTGCTTCTGTTCCCAATGCCGGAGCGTCTTGATCGAGAAGCCGAACCGTCCGGCAAACTCCTCCTGCGTCATGTCGAGCTTTGCCCGGATCGCCTTCACGTCGATCTCCTGCGGGATATGCACCCCAAAGCGGCTGGTGTCCGCCGTGCCTTCGGCATAGGCGACGGCCTCCTCCAGCCCGCGCCGGATGCTGTCG
The DNA here is from genome assembly GCF_057784975.1 of Novosphingobium sp. DS6-6. NCBI lineage: Bacteria > Pseudomonadati > Pseudomonadota > Alphaproteobacteria > Sphingomonadales > Sphingomonadaceae > Novosphingobium > Novosphingobium sp. DS6-6. The sequence continues at coordinate 1,489 of NZ_JBYNTS010000018.1, forward strand.
GCGATCTTGCTCGTCATCGCTTGCTCCTTTTCGCATAGGTATCCGCCAGCAGCGCGGTCAGGCGGCGGAAGTCGTTACGGTCAGCCTGACTCAAGTCTGCCCGCTCATTCTTGGCATAGGCGGTTAGCGCAAACAGCGGCATGGCCTCACTGTGGTAGAAGTAGACCACCCGCGCGCCGCCGCGCTTGCCGCGTCCCTCCAGTCCCCAGCGCAGCTTGCGGACCCCGCCGGTGCCAGGGATCAACTCACCCGCTGCCGGGTTATAGGCGAGATAATCCACCAACAGGCCGCGCTCCTCGTCCGTCATCATGCGCCGGGTCGCCGCCAGAAACTCGCGCGTCTCGACGACGCGGACGGGCGCTGGTTTCGACATGACTCTACATACTCCAATGAGGTACTCAATGCAAGCGTGCTGATTTGAGCGTGACGGGAAAGTGGGAGGCTCAGACAGGACCAAACAGCTCATCGAAAAGGTCGCCGAACCATGCCTCGAACACCGCGATCTCGGCGTCGGTGACTGGGACCTTTGCGGGCCAATCATCGGTCACGCGCCACCTCGCCACGTCATGCCTGGGCGGACGACCGGGAAACGGCCACGGCGCGCCAAGCAAGGCTTCAAGTTGCTCGGAGGCGGTGGGTTCGTGGTGGCGGCGCGATGGGCGGGGCATCGCGCCAGAGTCGGCGAAGCAGGGCCACAGCGGAACCGCCCATGTCTACGCCATACTACGCTTCGTGTTGTCGCGCGCAAATACAGGGGCGCGGCGGCTGGTTGCAGCGCACGGCGTGGATAGCGTAGCAGCCAAACGCACCTCAACTCGTTCTTCGGTTCGGCGCACTGGCGTTCTTCCGTCCCGGTGGATGATTTCGAAGCGGCGGACGGGCGACGGCGGTCAAGGTCGGCGTCAGCCGCCCGTAGGGCTTGACCTTGAGGGCCGTTGGCCGACCGCCGAGGCTTGGCGGCGCTGGGCTAGCAGTGCGCCGTTCACAGCCCCAGTCCCCGGTTGCGTCCGAACGACCAGTCCACGCCGCCGCCCGACATGGCGACCCCGCTGATGTGCTGGCCGAGGCGCTTTTCCAGCGGGTCGCTCCAAGGGACGAGCTGGAAGCCCAGGCCATTGTCGATCATCGCGAACCGTCCGCTGGCAATCTGGGTCGAGCCAACGAGTTTGCCGGAGATATATTCGCCGGGGGCTGATAGCTGCCAGCTCAGGCCGCGCTCGGCGGCAAGCGCCTTGCCGACGCGGCTGATGTCGGCGTGCTCCAGCCGGGTGATGATGTCCTTAGGGGCGTGGAAGCGACTTTGCCCGCGATCCTCGGCAAAGCCCATGTCGGCAAGCGCACGTTTGCGGGCGTCCCACGCGGCGCGCACGTCACCGCCGAACCCCGTATGCGGCATGGTCTCGCGCCCGCCGCCGATCATCGTCCGGTCGAGCCAGGTCGCACCTTCGTGTCCGATCTGCCGGTTGAGTGGCAGGTCTGACAGCGTTTCGATGCGCGGACCTTTGCCAAACCGCTGCCGGTCATGGGCCAGACCGCGTTCGGGCAGGTCGGCAGGGATGGTCCAGCGATCGGCATCGAGCCGCTCGACGATCCCGGCGCGACGCAAGGCTTCCAGCCTGCGGACGTGCGACTGGACATGACGCTCGTGATCGATCCGGGGCATAGTCTCGCGAACGGAGTCCAGATGCCTGCTGGGACGATAGATGCCGTTGGCGTCGGTCTGTTGCAGAATTTTCTCATCGGCAACGCGCGGGGTGCTCGGCGGCGGGTCCACCGCTATGATGCTGCCGCGCCGGATGTCCTCGACCTTGACCGCCGGAACCTCCAGATGATGGACACGCCCGTCCACGCCGTCGATGGTCAGGCCCATCCGTTCGCCAAGCTCGTCGCTGCCAAGCCCCTTGGCGACGACGCGCCCGACGATCCGTTCGGTCGGTGTGGCACGATGCACGGTGTAGCCCGCATAGGCCCGCTGTTCCGCCAGCCCCTCGCGGTCCAGCGCCTGGTGCATCGTCTTGATGATGTCGCCGCGCGTGCCCAACTCGCGCAGCATTGGTTCGGCGCGCGGCGATATCGTCCAGATGCCCGGCGTGTGCTCGGTCGCCAGCCCCATGCGCTTCAGCTTGCGGGCACGGTCGATCAGCAACGCCCGGTTCTGGCGCATGGTCTCGGCCATGTCCTTGTCGGGCCGAAGGTCCGCAAACTCGTTGCTGGCCGCCTGCTCGGCGATCAGCATCCGGTCGAGCCGGGTGAAGCGTTCGGCATCCACTTCGCGCTCAAGCTGGCGGCTGACCTCCTGCTCGGTCTGACGGCCCAGTTCTAGGGTGACGATCTCGCTTGCCCGTTCGCGGATACCATAAGCGATGTAATCCCCGGCGATGTCGAGCCGCTTGCCGTCGTCGGTTACGCCGCGCATTAGGCGGCGTGGACAAATTCCACGGTGCCCTCGCGCTGAGCTATGACTGCGGCATTTGCCGAAATCCCGGTTTGATTTAGAATAGCGAGATGCAATTCCGAACGCTCCGCATTGAAGTGTCCGCCCGCGTGATCGGGGTGTGGGCGCTGGCGCTCGCGCTGCCCGGTCTGATGTTTGGCTCTCTCATCATTGTGATAGCTACATTCTCTGTGCCCTTTTTGATTGCTGCCGCTGTCCTTTCCCTCTGGTTTGGGGCCGCGATCCTGCGTCGCCCGATATCTTGGTCTCTGGCAGCGATAGCCGTTCCGCTATTTGGCAGCTGCGTGATTTTTGGCCGGGCAGGCTTGTTGTCTCTGGCCATAACCGTGCCAGCAGCCTGCTATTTCGTTGCGTCGCTTCGTATCATTCCACCGACACAAAGAGACCAGATTGACGTAGCCTCCAGTCGCTGATTCAAGGCTGCTTTTTGGAGGCAGGCTTGAGCAGGGGTGATCTCACTGAGGCGGAATGGCGCGTTCTGAAGGACTTGCTGCCAATCGAGCCTGAGAACCGTAGCCGAGGCAGGCCGCCTGAGCAGAACCGCTCCATCATCAACGGCATTCTCTGGCGGCTCCGCTGCGGAGCGCCGTGGCGCGATGTCCCGCCCAAGTATGGCAGTTGGAACACCATCTATCGTCGGTTCCGGCGGTGGAGTGAGGCCGGGGTCTGGGAGGCCGTTGCCGTAACGTTGGCCGAGATCATGGCCGACAGCGGCCACTACAGCATCGACAGCACCACAGTCCGCGCCCACGTTTCGGCAGCGGGTGGAAAAGGGGGACTTATCGACGCGCTCTTGGCCGCTCGCGGGGCGGGTTCACCAGTAAACTTCACTGTCTGGCTGATGCCCTTGGACGGCCAGTCGCCTTCTACCTGACGGGCGGCGAGGCCGCAGATTGCAAAGCGTATGATGATTTGATCGACCTGCCTGAGCAGGCACCCGACGCATTCCTTGCCGATAAAGGCTACGATGCCGATGCCATCCGCACCGATCTTGCCGAACGAAAGATCAAGGCCGTCATCCCTGGCCGGTCAAACCGCCGTGTGAAGATCGAGTATGATCGAGTGCTCTACAAACAGCGCAATCGGATCGAGCGCATGTTCGGCCAACTCAAGATCAACCGCGCCATCGCCACCCGCTACGACCAGCTTGCCAACAGCTTCCTCGGCATGGTCCATCTCGCCACCGCTAGATACTGGCTCAAATTTGTCCACGCCGCCTAGGATAGAAGTACCGCTGCACAGTCGAGAGCGGCGGGAAATCCTTGGGCAGCATCCGCCACTGGCAGCCGCTCGTTGCCAGGTAGAGGATCGCGTTCAAGACCTCGCGCAAGTCCGTCGCCCGCGGACGCCCACCTTGCCGCGCCGCCGGAAACAGCGGCGCGATCAAACCCCACTCCTCATCTCGCAAATCACTTGGATAACGCAGGCCAGCACGGCTATGCTGGCGCCGAGTGATATCGGTCCACATGATTGAATCCTGTAAGTTTTTGGCGAAACCACAGAATCAACCCTGTGACAGCGCATCAAGCGCAACCAACTGATATCACTCAACTACTTTTGAAGACGGGCTCTCAGAAATTGAACTCAGCCGATATGCCGAAGGTTCTGGGATCTGCCAGGAAGGCTTGAGTGGATAAGCCCGCCGTGGGATCATTCAACGCCTGACCGACAATGACCTGACGGTTGCCCAGGTTTCTTACGAACGCACGCAAGGTCCATGCGTTGTCCGTCGGCGCAAGCGTCAAGCTCAGGTCGATGCGATCGTAACCAGGCATACGGTCTGCCGCATCGTTAAAGATCCGCGAGTAAGACGCTGACTGCAGATAGTAATCAATTCGTGGAGTCAGATCGAGATTGTCGATCGGAATGGCATACTGCAACCCTGTATTAAACGTCCATTCAGGTGCATACTGCAGCGATCGTCCTCTCACGTTAACTGGAACACCGGATATTGCCGACTGGCTTGAACAGCCTCGGGCGATATCGTTTGCGTTGTTTGGTACCGCGCAGTTGGATCCATTGTTTGCGTTCTTGAAGGAGGTGTAGTTCGAATTGCCTCCTGTTACATCCCGCAAGTCGACGATCTCGCCGGAGCGGATCGATGTGTGCAGATATCCCAGCGTAGAGTTGATGCTAAGTCCGCGGATAGGTTGTGCTTGCAACTCAGCTTCCAGGCCCCCAATGCGAGCGTCGATATTATCGTTTATCGCTGTGTTATCGACAATTTGAGAGACCTGCAAGTTCTTATAGATGTAATAAAAACTGGTTAAATTAAATAGTATTTTATTATTGAAAAGAGAGTTCTTCATACCCACTTCAAAAGACGTAATATCTTCCGGCTTGAAGCGGGTTGGAATATCAGGGTTGTTTGATACCGTGTTGAAGCCGCCACCCTTGAATCCCGTTGAAATCGAACCATAGATCAAGGTCTTGTCTGTCAGGCCAGGAATGGAGGTTTTATAGTCCGCCAGAACTCGCCCTGTGACTCGCCGCCATGAACCTGATTGGTATTCATATGGAGTATCATTTCCGCTGAAGAGAATCGTTCTGGAGTTGATGCTTTTGCTATCGTAAGTGTAGCGGGCACCGACCGTGATCTTGAGATCGGGATTGATCCGCCAATACGCTTCTCCAAATGCGGCGTAAGATTCGAGTTTCGACGGGGTGGTCTGTGAACTGAAATAATAGTTCGGCGAGAGGCCAATTATCCGCCCACCTGTCTCGAAACCACTTGAGAAAACAGAGTAAGCGGAATTGTTCTTGGAGTTCAGATAAAATGCTCCAGCGAGAAAATCCCATGATCCGCTAAAATGAGATTGCAGCCTCAATTCCTGCGTGTACTGCGTGAGATCACGACTGAATTCGTCTACGGAGTAAAGATTGTTTACAACCCTTCGATCGCCGGACAATGAGGTTTGGGTTGAAATTTGGCCGTTGGGAAAAATCGCGAGAGCAGTGGAACTGGCGCCGAGAGATACGAAGCTCGAATTCGCGAGCTGATCGTAGTCGGCAAAGCTCGAATTCCAACTGTTCTGATAGCCCGATGTTGAAGTCAGTTTAAGTTCGCCAATGTCCTGTTCGAGAATGAGCGTCGCTACAGTTTCCTTTACCCTATTGCTCGGATTGTAATCGAGTCGCACGCGCCGCAAGTCGCTGGGATTGGATGCTGTGGTGACGGTACCCGGATTGATGAGAAAGACTCGCCCTGACGTCGCGAACGCAGGAATCGTGCCGTTGAGCAAGCCTGCGAGTGTGCCATTGTTGGCCGGTGTTCCGAAACCTACGGAGGTGCCCACGCAGCCCTGGTTGTACGGGAAGGGTCGGGTATCCGTAGTACAAAGCAATTTTCCGATGCGGGAGCGGTTGGAGTTTTCGTGGAAGTGATCCACCGACAAGCGCACACGCGTCGTCTCGCTAAAGTCAAGCTTTACAGAGCCGCGAATTGCCCATTGATTGCGTCCGTCAATGCGGCTGCCGTCATACTCATTGAAAGTAAAGCCATCGCGATTGAGATAGTAACCAGCGAAACGAATGGCAAAATTTTCCGAAATCGGCACGTTCACCGCGCCTTTCAGGCGCCGACTATCGTAATTGCCATATTCGGCAAATGCATAACCCTCGAAATTATCGCTCGGCGTGCGCGTGATGATATTCAGCACGCCAGCAGGCGCATTGCGGCCGTACAGCGTTCCCTGGGGTCCCCGGAGGACTTCGACTCGTTCAACATCGAAAAAGTCGGTCTCGACGATGCGTGGCGAAGTGAGGGGGGCACCGTTCACGTGCACACCGACGCCCTGGTCGATCGTCGCGCCGATCAGGTTTGTTCCGATGCCGCGTATCGAAAGGTTTGCATCGCCAAACCCATTGCCGGTGAACTGCAGGTTGGGTACGCGGTAGCGAAAGTCGCTGGCGCCCAGAACGCCCTGCTTTGCAAGACTGGCGCTGGAGAAGGCGCTGATCGCGACCGGAACGCTTTGAATCGACTCTTCCCGCTTCTGGGCAGTGACGACGATTTCCTCGATTTTCGTCCCAGCGTCTCCGGCACCATTGGATGGAACCTTCGTGTCCGGTGCGGTCTGGGCCCATGCGGGCGAGGCTGTGATCAACGCAATTGAAAATCCGATAATAGAGTTATCACGGAACCCAACAATCTTGGCCATTGCAATATCCCCCACTAGGAATGACCGGTATGCTCAACAGCCAGTCTATCGTTTTCATTATGTTTTATATAAAGCCGCCAACATTTGACCGATTTCATTTTTATGACTGGCAACCACCGCAAGCTTTTATGTCTGATCGGGCTTGTTCGTTGAACGAACATGGCAGGGTGGCGTGGGTAGAGGCTCGCGTTAATATGCAACGGAACAGGCAGCGTTACTCAGCTATATCGAGATATAACCAGCATGTTGCCAGATCTTGATTCGATCAGTCCTATTGATCGCAGCCGAATCGGCAAAGTTGCCGTTACGCCCCCCGAAGCGATTGGTGGCATTGTTGGCCGAGCAGCATCGGCGCAGGTTAACTGGGCAATGACGCCGCTTGAAACCCGGCTTGCCATGATTGATGGCTTGCGTGGCAAACTTGAAGATGAGGGCGAGCAGGTGGCCGCGCTCATCACTGCAGAGATGGGAAAGCCGATAACGCAGGCTCGTGCAGAGGTACGGAAGTGCCAGGCAAAGCTGGCAGGTTTCCTTTCGGATATCGGCGCGGCCCTTTCCGAAGAGACGATCGTCGATGCTGGCGTACGAAGCGTTCTGCGCTTCGATCCGCTTGGAACATGCGCTGTTATCACGCCATGGAATTTTCCGCTGATGATGGCACTGAATCTGATTGTACCAGCGCTCGCCGCTGGCAATTCGGTCGTGTTCAAGCCATCCGAGGAGACCCCGGTCGTTGGGGAGTGGCTCTACAAGGCTCTGGCACCGGCGCTTCCGGCGGATGTTCTTTGCCTGGTCCAAGGCAACGAGGTGCAAGGACGCGCACTGGTTGCCGCTGACGTTGATCTTATTGCTTTCGTTGGATCGACCGAAGCTGGAAAACATATCATGGCCGCCGCGGCCGGAGGTTTGAAGCGGGTTCTGCTCGAACTCGGTGGAAAGGATCCGCTTATCGTTTTTGACGACGCGGACCTTGATGCGGCCGCACGATTTGCAGTCGAGAACGGATTTTCAAACGCCGGGCAGGTATGTGTCAGCACCGAGCGCGTTCTTGTGCAAAGTGCGGTATTCGAGCCTTTCACCGACAAGGTTCGCGCGCTAACGCAACTGGAGCGACAAGGCGATAGTCGGGAAGCAAGCACGACAATCGGCCCAATGGTCAATCGCGCCCAGTACGACAAGGTGATCGCACAGGTCGATGAGGCAATCGCAATGGGCGCTGTCGTTCTTGCTGGCGGGCACCGCGATGAAGACGGCCTTCTGATCGAGCCGACCGTGCTGGGATCGGTCAATCCCGACTCGGTGATCGCCAAGCGCGAAACTTTCGGCCCTGTCATCACGATCGCATCATTCGAGACCGACGAGGAAGCTGTTGCGGTGGCAAATTCATTGCCTTTTGCCCTGGGCGCTTCCGTCTTCTCGCGAGACGTTGATCGGGCAGCAGCAGCAGCTGCCCGACTCAAATCCGGAATGGTCGGCATAAACCGGGCCTGCGGAGCAAGCCATCGTAGCCCCTGGGTTGGCGCACGGTGGAGCGGATACGGGTTTCACGGTTCGGTTTATGGCCACCGGCAGTTCACCCAAACGCGGGTCATCAATATCGCGGACTGACGAAGCTTTCGTCCGCACTTTCTGGAAGGCTACTCATGAAGACGTCGGGTAACTCGGTCTTGATAACCGGTGGCAGCGAGGGCATCGGTTTTGAACTCGCCAAGCGCTTTCTTGCCACAGGCAACGAAGTTCTGGTCTGCGGCCGCCGCCTCGAATCGCTGGAGCGTGCTGCGGCCCTGCTGCCCGGGCTCAAGACGAAGCAGTGCGATGTCACCGTGCATGAGGACCTTGTCGAATTGGTGCGCCATGCCGAAGAGGTGCTTCCGAACCTGAACGTGCTTGTGAACAATGCAGGCATTCAGTTCAATGTCCTGTTTGGCTCGAAGGACTTCACGACGGATAACCTGCGCACCGAGATCGATGCCAATTTCGTGGCACCTCTGGTGCTGACAAAGTTGCTATGGCCCAAACTTTCGGCGGCGCCCGATGCGGCCTTGGTGAATATCTCGTCCGGGCTGGGTATCGTCCCCAAGAAAACCGCGGCGGTCTATTGCGGCACCAAGGGTGGCATCCACCTTTTCACCAAGGGTTTGCGGTATCAGGTAAAAGACGCTCGGCTGCGCGTGTTCGAGATTATTCCTCCCCTGGTTGACACGGCAATGACCAAGGGGCGGGGCAGCGGCAAGCTGACGCCGTTGCAGTTGGTCGACGAATTCTGGGACGCGTTCGCGCGCGACGAACTCGAAGTCCGTATCGGCAAGACGAAGATCCTGTTCGCGTTGATGCGGCTCTCACCGAAAATCGCCGAACGCATCATGCGTGACCTCTAGGCCTGCAGCAACCATGGAACTGGGATCCGCCAATCGTATCACGATGCTCATCGGAGAAGAGCGCTCTTCTTCGTCCAATGGCGCGACGATCGAAGCGCTCGATCCGGCTACAGAGGAAGTCATCGGACATGTGCCCGAGGCCACGCCTCAGGATGTCGATCGAGCGGTCGAAGCCGCAACCATCGCTCAGCGCGACTGGGCTGCCCTAACGTATGAGGAACGCGCGGCTCTCCTGCGAAAGCTGGTGGTCCGTATTACGGCGAATGCCGATCTGGTTCGCAGTGTCGAGGTGCGGGATACCGGCAATACCTGGTCGGCGATGGCGCTCGATGTGGAAAAATCGATTGCTCAACTCGAGTACTATCTGGCAGCGGGAGTCGAGGCGAAAGGGGCCGTGCCATCGGCACCTCCCGGACGATTGAGCTTTACGCAGCTCGAACCGTTCGGCGTGGTCGGCCGCATCGTTCCCTTCAATCATCCCTTCATGTTCATGGCGGGCCGCGCGGGCGCTCCCTTGATCATGGGCAACACGCTGGTGATCAAGGCCCCCGAGACGAGCTCGCTATCGGCCCACCTTTTCGCAGACGCATGCCAGGCGACGTTGCCGCCGGGCGTCGTTAACATCATAACGGGATACGGGCGCGGTGCAGGTGATGCACTTGTCCGCCATCCGGCGGTCAAGCGGATCGCGTTTACGGGCTCTACCGCGACGGGGCTGTCGATCCAGCGCGCGGCAGCCGAATCCGGGGTTAAGCATTTGAGCCTGGAGCTTGGCGGCAAGAATCCCATGCTGGTCTTTCCGGATTGTGATTTTGACGCAGCGGTATCCGCCACAATCAAGGCGATGAATTTCGGATGGCAGGGGCAGTCATGCGGCTCCACCAGCCGTGTCTTCGTGCATGACTCGCTCTATGCCCGCTTCGTTGATGCCGTGGGGGCACGCATGGCGGCGCTGCGGGTAGCGCATCCGATGGATCCGCAAGCGGAAGCAGGGCCTGTCAATTCACTTCAGCATTATCGCCACGTGATGGGCCTGATTGACCGCGGTCGTTCGGAAGGAGCGCGGATAATCTGTGGCGGAGGTCGTCCGACAGGCCAGGAATTTGAACGGGGATACTGGATTTCGCCGACCTTGTTCGCCGATGTGGCACCGGCGATGTCGATCGCGCGGGAAGAAGTATTCGGCCCGGTATTGTCGATACTTCGCTGGTCTGACGAAACCGAACTGCTCGCACTTGCCAATAGCCTTGCTTATGGCCTCACCGCGTCGGTCTGGACGCGCGATCTTGATCGCGGCCTGCGTTTCGCGCGCGCTGTCAGAGCGGGGTATGTATGGGTTAACGGCGGTGGCGCGCATCATCTTGGCTTGCCGTTTGGCGGCTATGGCAACAGTGGTATCGGCCGCGAGGAGTCGATCGAGGAGTTGGTTTCCTTTACTGAGGCAAAGGCCATCAGTGTTTATCTGAACTGAGGGGCAGACTGTGACTCTAACGATCTATGGCAGGAAAAACTCCTCAAACGTTCAGAAGGTCCTGTGGGTTTGCGCCGAACTCGGCCTTGCATTTGATCGGATCGACAAGGGCCGGGAGTTTGGCGGTCTCGACGGCGAAGATTTCCGTCGGATCAATCCGAATCGTTTGGTTCCGGTCATAGTTGACGGCGATTTTCGGATCTGGGAATCGAACGCTATAATCCGCTATCTCGCGCGGCGGGAAGGACGCCAGGACTTGATGCCTGCCGAAGCCGCACGGGCTGGTATTGTCGATCAATGGCATGACTGGCAACTCAGCCTGCTTGGGCCAGCCTTCACGCCGCTCTTCCACGAGTTGGTGCGCAAGCCCGAAAACCTGCGAAATCCCAAGATTATCGCCACAAGCATTGTTGACGTTCATGCGGCACTTGCCGTTCTGGATGAACAACTTTCTCAAACTCGTTTTGTCGCCGGCGAGAACTTGACGCTCGCCGATGTGCCGCTTGGCATTTACGCATATCGCTGGTTGAACTTCGATGTCGAGCGGCCGGTTTTGCCCCACCTTGAGGCATGGTATGCCCGGCTGGTGGAGCGGGAAGCTTTCCGGCAGCATGTCATGGTCGGCTTGGCGTAGTAGGATCGCCCTTCAATGTCCCGCGACCTCGCGCACCAGTTCGAGCGCGAGTATCTGCTCTTCGGGTGTTCCACTCACTTCGATGACCGGTTCCGTGAGCCCAATGTCGATGTACCGCTGCAATTGGTCACGACAGCTTTTCGGGCTTCCTACAACTGCGAAGGCGCGCACGGCCTCAGCCGGGACGAGTGCGGCGGCTGCATCGATGTCTCGCTTGAAGACCGCTTCGATTATCGCCTCCTGATCGATAGCGAAACCAGACGACTCAATATTGGCCCGATGCGGCGGACTGCGAAACAGGAAAGCGAGCTTCTTGCGCATCGTCCATTCTGCAGCTGCTTCGTCATTCGAGATGGCGCAATAAATCAATCCTGCACGGCGAAAATCGCTGAGGTCCCGGTTCTTGCGTTCCGCACCGATCGCAATCTGATCAAGGCTCCATTTTGCGTGGGCGGGAGTCAGCCCTCCCGACAGCAGGACACCGTCACCCGTTTCGCCAGCAAGCTGGAGAATTTTTTCACCTGTCGATGCCACGTAGATCGGGATTGGCCCCGGCGCCGTGAATGCCATGCGCATGCCGTTCAGGCGGTATATCTGGCCGTCGCGATGCACCGGCTCGCCCGACCATAGCGCGCGCAGATCTTCGATGTATTCGCGGATCACGCGCAAGGGCCGATCGGCCGCAATGCCCGATTCCTCGAGGTTGCGGATGTTACCCACGGAGATAGCGATTGCCGTGCGGCGGGGGGCCAATTCGGCGATTGTCGCCATCGCCATCGCCGTCGGGCTGGGATGCCACAGATAGGGGCTGACGGCTGTTGGGATAATCATCGCATTCCTGGTCGCCACGGCCATTGCAGCCGAAGCGGTCAGGCCGTCGCGATAGCCCATGTGTTCGGCATACCAGATACCGCCAGCACCAGCTTCTTCCGCCGCCGCTGCAAGCTCGAGAGTCTGGGCAGCGTTCAGAAAGCCGTCAAATGCGATGCCGAGATAGGGTTTGGTCATCGAAGATCTCCGCTGGTCACAAAGGCTATCAAGTCTGCAGGGGTCATGTCGGCGATGCCGAGGTCTGCCAGACCCGTGCCGGTTCTAAGGAAATCGATGTCTCGGGTTGCGGATGCAATGGCGATCATCGCGTCGATAACTGGGGTCGGCACGTCGACCAGGCGGGCAAGGGAGGCAATCGGCACAAGGCCGGAACCGACATCCTCGTCGATGTAACGGTCGGCGAGCGAGGATGGCGCCTTGATCGTGCGGTTCGCCTCGCTGCGCTGGCAGGCGGTGTATACCGAATTGCTGGCCAGGCCGGCATCGTCGGTCAGGCCTGCCTGATGAAACAGCTGCAGGAAGCTGCGCGCCGGAATCCCGAGCGCCGCGGCGATAGCCATCCTTTCGGCATCCAGCAGTTCGATGGTGCGCGCGACCGATGGAGTCAAACCCTGTTTATAAAAGAGAAAATTCCCGCCCGTATGTTCAATCCACCCCGCATTCATCAGCATCCCGGGGGGGTGAAACACGGCGTTGACGTTGCCAAGCCCTGTTTCCAGAACGTTGGTGGCGGGACTGATAGAGGGGAACACAGGCCTAATGATGTGAGCGAGATTTTCAGTCTCGGTGGCCGGGAGTGCAGCAAAGCCGAGCTGGTCGACCTGCTTGTAGATGCCGACGTGCGCGGGGCCTTCTTTCCGGCTGACATACGCTAGGGTGACGACCTCGCACAGTCTGGGTATCGGACCATCGGCCCGCCGCAGCAACTCCCGAAAATGCAGCCCGCCACCCGTATGGCCCGGGTTGAGGAGAACCACGCTGTCGTGGTCTATGCACGGCGCAAGGGCATCGGCACAGGCCTTGTGCGCGATTGAGGGAAGTACGACAATAATAAGATCAGCGCCCTGCACTGCTTTTGCGAGATCGGATGTCGCCCCTGCCAACCGCGCCTTTCCCGTGATGACGCCGGAGACATCGATCCCACCGTTGTCGATAACCGGCTGGATCTGCTCGCTGCGGCGCCCGTGAAGAACGACGTCGAAGCCACGCAGTGCAAGGTCGGCTGCTGTGGCAAATCCGCCATTACCCGCGCCCAGCACGGCGACGCGTTCGATAGTCTTCTTCACGGGACCGCTCCTTGAATTGAATTACTTGCCGCTGATCCGGAACGACTCAAAGGCAGGGCGGTAGCTCTTTTCGTCGAGGAACTGTCGCAACCCTTCATTGTACGAGTTTTCCGGGTCGTTGACTTTGATGGCAGCATTTTTTTCAGCAAGATAATCATACGCCTGTCCGAAATCCATGGTGCGGACATGGCGGATGGCCTGCTTGGTGGCGCGCAGCACCCGCGGGCTCTTGGTCATCAGCTTCTGCGCCAGAGCAATTACTTCGTCCCGCAGCGTCTCGGCCGGGAAGCACTTGTTGACCATACCGATCCGTACCGCTTCGGCTGCATCGAACGGCTCGCCAAGGCAGGCGTAGTAAAGTGCATGACGCGGCAGGCAGTAGTCGCTGACGACTTTGCTGACGAGCGCGCCCGGCAGAATGCCCCAGTTCACTTCCGACAAAGAAAAGGTCGCATTGTTGGCCGCAAGCGCGAAATCGGTAGCAAGGAGTTGCATGAACGCCCCCCCGACGCAGAATCCTTCCACCATCGCGATCGTCGGCTTGTTGTACCCATAGAGCTTGGCCCAACGCCATTCGTTCGCGGCATCCTGCGCCCGCTGGAAATCTGCTGGGCTCTGGTTGTTTTCGCGGAAGAATTCCTTCAGGTCCTGTCCAGCGCTGAAATGCCCGCCTTCTCCGCAGACCACAAGGACCTTGACCCGATCGTCATATTCAAGGTCAGTCAAGATATCGCGCATCTCGAAGTGCAGGCCCGGGTTCATGGCGTTGCGCTTGTGCGGGCGATTGAGTTTAACCCAGGCGATGCCGTCGGCAATCTCAATACGAATGAATTCGCGCTCGATCAATTCGGCTTCGCGCGCCGCGGTTGGGGCATCATTTACAGTGGTCATGTTCATGGTCACATACCTTTCGTTCCGTCTGGAGGCGATTTAGGCGGTCGGTCACGCGATCATTGGCAGATGGCGCGCCGTGTTCGCGCAAGGAACGTACCCATTAGGCTCTACGGCGCGGAATGATGCGCGCTTAGAAGTCGGAACATGATCGACACCGCCTTTCCAAGCGCGACTTGTCAGTCGCCAGAGCATATTAATGCCTTTGCAGCTGTCAGCGCGCAGGGCATCGACGATATATGTGCTGCCGCGCGATCCGCAGCGTACGCAGGTCCTGCCAATATCGTCACTTTCTCCCCAAAGGTGTTTATCCCCATCACCCAGTTGTGCCGTGACGTTTGTCATTACTGCACCTTTGCAAAAGCGCCGCGGGCGGTGGCAGCACCCTATATGTCTCCCGGCGACATTCTCGAAATTGCCCGCGCAGGAGTGCGGGCGGGGTGCCGCGAAGCACTGTTCACAGTCGGGGATCGACCGGAGAGCCGATACGCGGTCGCTCGCGAAGCGCTTGAAAAGCTTGGCCATACTTCTACCGCCGGCTTTCTGGCCGAAATGGCGGGGCTGGTGATCCGCGAAACGGGTTTATTGGTGCACGTCAATGCTGGAATCCTGACCCGCGAAGAGATCGCGCAACTGCGACCGGTGACGGCTTCGATGGGCGTTATGCTCGAGACGCTAGCCGACCGACTTTGCGAACCTGGCGGTCCCCACTTTGGCTCGCCCGACAAGCGGCCCGAGGTCCGCATCAGGATGCTTGCCGATCTCGGCCGCGCCTCCGTGCCGACAACCACAGGCCTTTTGATCGGCATCGGCGAAACCCGGCGCGAGCGCATCGAGGCGCTGTTGGCCCTCCGCGATCTTCACGACGAGTTTGGCCATATCCAGGAAATCATAATCCAGAGCTTCCGCGCCAAGCCGGGTACGAAGATGGCTGCGTCGCCAGAGCCGGATCTGGACGAGCAGCGATGGACAATCGCCGTCGCACGGCTGATCTTCGGCGCCGCGATGAGCATTCAGGCGCCGCCCAACCTGCATCCCGAAGATGTCGGAGCCCTTATCGATGCAGGATTGAACGATCTGGGCGGAATTTCCCCGGTAACGTTGGACCATGTCAATCCAGAAGCCCCATGGCCGGCAATTGCGGCCTTACAGGCGGCATGCGCGAAGCGGGGCAAGACATTGGTGCCGAGGTTGACGGTCTATCCTTCCTACATTGCGGCGGCCGATCGCTGGATAGATCGCGGGCTGCAAGGGGCAGTGATGCGTCTTGCCGATGCGTCGGGTCTGGCGCGCGACAGTTCCTGGCATGCGGGCACATCCGTGTCGGTGCCTGAGCCGAGCGTTCCGGCGCCCTTCGTTTGGGATGAAAACCGGCGCAACTTGCATCGGGTCCTGGCCAGGGCAGCACAGGGCCGCGAGCTATCGCTTGGCGATATGGAATTCCTGTTCGAACAGCGCGGTGATGACGCACAAGCGGTCGGTCACGCCGCGGACGATCTTCGCCGCGACCTATGTGGCAATGCGATATCCTATGTGATCAACCGGAATATCAATTACACCAATATCTGCTCCTATGCGTGCGGGTTTTGCGCCTTCTCCAAGGGGCGTCGTGGAGGCGAGCGAGACGCAGCGTATCTGCTTGATCTTGAAGTGATTGTGTCGCGGGCTCGTGAGGCGCGGGAACGCGGCGCCACAGAAGTCTGTCTGCAGGGCGGGATACACCCCAGCTTTACCGGGCAGACCTACCTCGACATCTGCAAGGCAATCCACGCAGCTGTGCCAGGACTGCACATTCATGCTTTCTCGCCGCTCGAAATCTACCATGGGGCGACTACGCTTGGTATAAGTTTGCGCGAATTCCTCATGGAGCTGCGCAGCAACGGCCTGGGATCGCTGCCGGGGACCGCCGCCGAAATTCTTGATGATGACGTTCGTGCCATCATCTGCCCCGACAAGATTTCGTCGGCGCAATGGATTGAGGTGATTCGGACCGCGCATTCGATTGGTCTGCCCACGACCTCGACGATGATGTTTGGCCACGTCGACACACCGGCGCATTGGGCGGCGCATTTGCTTGCGCTGCGACGGCTGCAAAGCGAGTCCGGTGGGATCACCGAATTCGTGCCACTGCCCTTCGTTGCTTCGGAAGCGCCAATATTCAAACGCGGCAAAGTGCGCGCCGGTCCGACATTCAGAGAAGCGGTGCTGGTCCATGCCGTTGCCCGGCTGGCGTTGTGCCCGCTCATTCCGAACATTCAGACCTCATGGGTAAAGATGGGGCGGGCTGGGGCTCAAAAATGTCTCGAGATGGGTGCCAACGATCTCGGCGGTGCGCTGATGGACGAGTCCATAACCCGTGCGGCCGGCGCGCTTCACGGGCGAGAACTCGAAGTCGGTGACATTCGTGACTTGATCGTCGGGATCGGCCGAAGCCCGCATCAGCGCACAACGCTTTATGGCGCTGCGCCGACAGCCGCACAGACCGTACCGATCCTCGCAGCCGGCCACTGATCGCGATGTCCGAAGCGTCGGTCGGACCGCGGTTCACTGCGCTGTGGGTTGCAACGATCGTTGCCAACGCCGGTAACTGGATACGAGACATGGCTGCCGCCTGGCTGATGGCGAGCCTCGCAGTTTCGACTGCATCGATTGCGCTCGTACAAACCGCCACACTCGCACCTATGGTCCTACTTGCCCTGCCTGCAGGCGCGATCGCCGATCTCGTCGATCGGCGTCGCCTGCTGATTGCGACGTATATGGCGACGTTTTTCGTGGTCCTGTCGCTTGCCGCACTGGCTCACGCGGATTGGATTACCCCTGAACTGCTCCTGCTGTTTTGCGCCTTGGCTGGGATCGGTACGGCAATAACGGGGCCAGCGTGGCAGGCGATTATCCCGGATGTTGTGCAGCCCTCGGCGCTGAAAAACGCCATGGCCTTGAACAGTGTCGGAATAAATGTCGCTCGAGCGGTGGGGCCTGCAATCGGAGGCGCGCTTCTTGTCACGGGTGGCGTATCGGTCGCTTTTGTGGCTGCCGCTGTTGCATGCCTGGCGCCTATGGCCGTTTTGGCGACAGTTCGCCGGGCCCTGCCGTCGCAACCACCGCGCGAGACTTTGCTACCGCGCGAGACTTTGACGAGCGCCGTTCGTGGCGGCATTCGCTATGTCGCCGCCAGCAGGAGGCTTCAGCGCGTGCTGATCCGGGCGGCGAGCTTTTTCCTGGTTGGAAGCGCGCTCTGGGCGTTGTTGCCTGTCATCGTGCGGGAAGGGCTTGGGGGCGACGCCGATACCTACGGACGCTCGCTCGCCGCGATCGGCATAGGGGCCCTGCTCTGCGCACCGTTGTTAGGTCTGCTTCGACAACGCCTGAGTGCGGGGCGCCTTGTCTGCGCGGGCGGGATCATTGTGTCTCTCGTGATCGGTACGCTCGCGTTTTCTCCCGGACTCACGATCGCGCTGGCGCTTCTCCTGTTGGCAGGCGGAGCCTGGATCGCGGTCGTTTCGACGCTTTTCACGGTGGTCCAGGCCGTATTGCCGGCATGGGTACGCGCGCGGGGGCTCGGGCTCTTCTTCATGATCTTCTACGGCAGCATGGCACTCGGTTCCTATGGGTGGGGTGTGCTGGCATCGGTTACGTCGATCGGAACGACGTTGCTTGCCGTCGCCGCGCTGGGCGTGGTCGTTGCCGTGGTCGCTGCAGGCGTGGAGCTACCGATTGACGATGCCGATCTCAGTCCTGCACGCGCCTGGGCCGATCCTGAAGCCGCACAGGCAATCGATGGTTCAGCAGGCCCCGTCATGGTCACGGTGGAATATACCGTTGCCGAAGCCGATCGCGACCAGTTCAGATCGGCCATCGGCGTTCTCAACTGCGTCCGGCAGCGTAATGGCGCCATTTTGTGGCATGCTTTTGAAGATGTCGCCCGCCCGGGCCGGTTTACCGAAATGTATCTTGAGGAAAACTGGGCGGCGCACCTTCGTCATCATGCTCGCATGAGCAAGGCTGATGCCGCAACGCAGGCCGAAGTCTTAGCAGTCGCATCCTCGACCGTTGTGCGGCATTTTGTATCGGCCAATGCTGTCAGCCCTGCGGCTTGAATTCCGGGTAGCGGCCGAGGAGGAACATCGACAGGGTCGAAACGGCCAGACCCACCGCACCGCCCTGGAGGAGCAGGTCATAGTTGCCAAAAAGATCGAATCCCTTGCCAAAAATCGCCGGTCCGCCGCCCAGGCCAAGGGCGAACATCACGTTGAGCAAAGCGTAAATCTGCCCGAACGCCCGCAGGCCGAAATACCGGCCGACTATGTAGGCGAGAATATCGAACTCGGCGCCGACACCGATGCCCACGAGAAACGCGCAAGTGATCGCCACCCACCCACTGGCCCCGTTGCCAAGGAGAGCAAGACCGATCACCGGGCCGATGAACAAGCCGAGCATGACCCATGAGGCATGAAAACGGTCGAGCAGCAGACCCGTCACGAGGCGGCTCGTGATCAGCGCAAGACCGAATGCCGACATTGTCGCGGCTGCAGAAGCGGCGGACAGTCCGCGATCAGTGAGCAGCGGAACCATATGCACGGTGGCTCCGGTCAGCGTGGCGGCGACGACGAGGAAGGCCAACCCGATGATCCAGAAACGCGCGCTGCGGAGTGCCGCGCTTGTCGTCAATCCCAGCGCTTTCGACGTCGCCGGGTTCTGGGTCGCTTTCGGCGGGTCTTTCAGGAGCAGATAGACCGCGGGGACTGCGGTGACGAAAACGACCGCGCCGAGCCCGGCAAACGCGGTACGCCAGCTTGCGCTGCTGATGAGCGCCTGTGCCAGCGACGGCAGAACCGCAACGCCTAGACCGGCGCCCGCAAGGCCCAATCCCAGCGCCAAGCCGCGGCGATGGTCGAACCACCCGGAGATCGCAGCCGCATAGGGCACGGGCGACTGACCGACCCCGAGAAACGCAGCAAACGCATACCAGAAAACAAAAATCCCGACCGAGTTGGGAACGAAATACAGTGACATCAGGCCTAAGCTGAACGCGATCACCGAGGTGAGTATCACCGCGCGGGGGCCAACCGTATCCACCAGGCGCCCGACGAACGGCGCGCCGACAGCCCACGAGATGGCAGCGATACCGGTGGCTGCGGAAAGCTCACCACGTGTCCAGCCGGTATCTTCCGAGATGGGTTTGAGGAACACGCCGAACGTGTTCAGCGCAACAGGTCCGGCGCTTACCGCGAGGCCGCAGGCGGCCGCGGCCACAATGGACCAGTTCCTGTCGATAGCCCCGTCGAGGCCGTTGCGCTCGATTGCGTGTCCCGAAGTCATGATCATTGGTCTCCGATGTCTGGTCGGAAACTCTAGCCAAACGGCTTGACGTTCATCGGCATCGGCCATTGATGTTCGGCAGGTGAACGCTTGCTGGTTGCAATGCCGGCACCCGCACTGCGTCTGAGAAACAGAGGCGTCGGCCTTCGAAAGGACATTTCATGACAGCCAGATCATTCGCGATCACCTGCATCGGCATCATGTTCGCTGCACAGCCGGTCGCTGCACAGAGTACGTCGTCGATCCGCGTTACTGTTTCCGGTCTGCGTTCTTCCGAGGGAGAGGTGCGGTGCGCCTTGTTCCGATCGCCTCAGGGTTTTCCCCGCAAGCCGGAGCAAGCCGCTGTCCGCGTGGTTGCGCAGATCAAGAACGGCACAGCACAATGCGAATTCCAGGGTGTTGCCAGCGGACCCGCCGCGATCTCCGTGATTCATGACAAGAACGCCAACCAGAAGCTGGACTTCAAGCTCGGATTCATTCCCGCTGAAGGCGTGGGCTGGAGCAACAATCCGAAGGTGTCGTTCGCTCCGCCAAGTTTTGAGGCTGCTCGGTTCGTAGTCGGCGCACAGCCCATCGCGATGACGGTCAATCTGCTCTACCGCTAGTTCGTACCGCGCATACCCAACTCGATTGTCGCCGCGGCTTCCTGCATGCGAGCCAGGAATTTCGCGGCGACAGCCTCCATCCGCATCGCGCGCCTCAGAAAGACAATGTTAAGCGCCGCGATAGCGTGGCCGTTCACGCAGATCGGCACGGCCAACGAGGCCATTTTTTCCTGAACTTCGCCGATGCTGATCGCATATCCGCGCGCGCGCGTGTCTTCGACCATGCGGTTGAACATGATGCGCAGATCCGGCGCGTTGAGCGATATGCCCCGGTCGATCAGAATATCCGCAAGCATTTCTTCGCGTTGCGTCGGTTCGGAAAACGCGAGCTGCGCGCGGCCGGCCGCTGATTCGAGCACCGGCCAGCGCGATCCGATCGGTGACGCACCAAAACACAGCGGGCTCAGTCGGGAAGTGGTTTCGAGCACGACCATCGATGCCCCCTGCAATGTCAGCAGGTCGGTCGGCCACTCTATCGTCTTTACCAAAGCAGCCATAACGGGCGTGGCTGCGGCCACCAGATTGGCGTTCTTCCCAAAGCCCGCGCTCAGAAAGTGAACGCCGCTGGCAATACGGTATAGGCCGCTCGACACGCTCTTCGTGACATAGCCTTCGGCAAGCATCGTTTCGAGCGCGCGATAGACCGTCGTGCGGTTGTAGCCCGTTTCGCCGCTGATCTGCAGAACGGTTTTCCCCAGACCGTCGTTGAGCGAGCGCAGAATCGTGAGGCCTCGCACGAGCGCATCCACTTGCCGATATGGCGAGTGGATGGGCTCCCTTTCCGGGTTTGCGGAATTTGACCTCAGCGTGCCTGCCATGTGCCGTGAAAACTGATCGGAGAGTGGTGCGGAAGCCGGACCATGGCAACAGGCCCAGCTGCCACACGCTCGGCATCGAAAACGGCGACCGAGCTTGTCATTGTCTCGCCAGACAAAACCAGCGCAAGCAGCCAACCGGGTTCGCTCGCGGGCCCGGGAACCCGATCCCGATCGGCAGCGAAGATCGGCTCACCCACGACATGGCCTTCACCAAAATCGAAGCGATCGACATGGCCGGTTTCGAAATCGATCCGCGCGAGCCCGGTATGAAACACTTCGCCCACCGCAGCGCTGGATGCATATCCATAGCGGTAAGGATGGGAAGAATGCGCTTGGTTGACCATACCAAACTCGAAATTGCCCTCAGCGACCACTTCTTCTTTCACCGCCTTGCGGGCGACGTCAATGATGTAACGGCGGGCAATGCCTGGGGCTCCAGCCTCGCCGGCACGGCCTTCGGTCGCGGCGCGCAGGTGAGGATCATTGCCAATGAAGTGATGAGGGTCGTCGTAGCCCACGAAGTCGGCAATGATCTCACCGTTCCGTTCATATGAATTGAACGAATGCCACATGAATCTGCTATCGACGTCGATCACCGCAGCGGGGTCGGACCCATTCTTGTCGAGGATCAGCAGCTTGCCCCCAACCTCGGGCCGCCATTGCATGCTGTCAATGATGCTGGACTGGCCTGCCAGGACTTCGTTCATGCCGAGCTGCAAGGGCTGGAACAGCATGATGCCATAGCGTTCGGTCGCGAAGTAATCGTGCATGAACGAGTTGGCGGGGGTCGGCGCGGTAGTGTAGCTTTTTACATGACCATCTTGGCCGATCACATACATTACGACCGGTTCCGGCATTCCGAATTCGTTGCCAAAAACGACAAGGTCGCCCGTTTTGCCGTCAAGTTTGGTATGAGCGCGTGTGGTGGCGGGCTTATCGGCAGGCGCAAGGCGCACTTCCCCAAGCGTCTCGAGCGTGAATTCGTCAAGTTGTGAGGGATCAGCGCGCTCATCGAATGCAAGCAGCTTGCCGTGATGATGATAAACCGTGATACCCGCCTGACTACGGTAGCTGTAGGGACCGTTGCGTTCGGGGCCGCCGGGCGCAAGCGTTGACCAGGTTGGATGCAGCCATTGATCGGCCGCCGCTTCGTCCTTCAATTTCTGTGTAACAACGAGCCGACTGTGGGCGGAAACCTTGCCATCCTCGAAATGGAATGCCTGGACGAAGCCATCTCCGTCGAGAACATTGCGCTTGCGGACGCCGCCCCGTTCAAACACGCCGGGGCCGTTGCGATAGAGCGAACCCCGCAATCCCTTCGGCAGATCTCCTTCGATCACGCAGTCGAACGAACCTTCCAGACCATTGGTGTTCAGCAGGCGCCAGAATGGCTTGTATGCCGACGGACCCATCACCACGGTTTCAGTCAAATCTGCTTTTGCCATGCTCAGCCCTTACCTGCTTGAATTGCCATTCCCGTCACCATTGCCTGCGGCTCATCCCGCGGAAATGAACGCCGTCGCCATGATGGCGACCCGCGCATCGGGATCTGCGAGACCGGCCTGAATGCAAGCGCGGGCGGGCGGCGTTGACCCGACCCACGCCGACCACACGGGATTGATCGCCGGCCTGTCGTTCATGTCCTTGAGCCAGACGATCGCTTGCACAAGGTCACTGCGAGCTGCTCCGGCCAATTCAAGGCAACGGTCGATCTTCGCTAGTACTTGTCCGATCTGGTGCGTTGTGTCGCGCGAAGTATCGTCGGGGATCTGCGCAGCTATGTAAACGTGCGCGCCAGCGCGAACGACATGCGAAAGGTGGTCATTCGTGTTGTACCGTTCGATCGCCATTGCGATGCCTGGCCTTTCTAGGGCTAATCACGTTAGCCTTGTGTGACAAGGAATGGCAGCGAATTACTGGAACCAATCAGTCCGCCGCCTTGTGTTCACCGTGGGAACAAGCCGTCAGCCGGGCCAGGTCAGCCGGCAGGCTTGGCCGCAACCGCCATGATCTCCACCAGCATGCGCGGGTCAGCCAGCTCCGCCTGAACGCAGGCACGGCTCGGAGGCTTGCCTTCGACCCAGGCGTTCCATATCCGGTTGAGGCGGTCACGTTGCGTGATATCCTTTAACCAGATCATCGCGAAGACAATCCCTTCGCGGCTGCTGCCGCCCTGTTTCAAGCGCATATCCAATTTGGCGAGCGTTTCGACGCACTGCGCATCTATGTCACCGGAAAGATCGTCGGCGACCTGTCCTGACACGAACACAAATCCTGCCGCTTCGACAACCGCGCTAAGGTGCCCGGCGCTGTCACGTCTGACGATTTCAAACATCTGGCGTTCTCCTTGATGCTGAACACCTATTGGTCATCCGGCTCGTTGCTGGCGTTTGGGAAAACATGTTCGCGGCCCGAACATCGCAAGGACATGCCGCTGCGGCCCTGGCTGTCGCGCGTAACCGAGCCTGCGAGAATAGAACCGGGGAACGTGATGACTAAAATCGCGGCACTTACCGTAATCAATGTGCGCCTTCCAAGAAGGCGGGTGCACAAATGGACCGGCCTTTCAGGCGATATCGGAACGTTTGTTCTGGTCAGGATGGTCGGTGAGAACGGGCTGATCGGATGGGGCGAAGCGCCGGTTATCAAAGACTGGGGCGGCGATTATGCGCGCTATTTCGGCGAGGCGCCCTCGACCGCCCGTCTTGTGATCGAGCAGTTCCTCGCGCCGGCGGTAACGGGTCTTGATGTTCTGCAAATGGGCGCGCTCCATGTAGCGATGAACGCGGCAATCAAGGGTTATCCCTATGCCAAGGCCGCGATAGACATGGCTGCCCATGATCTTGCCGGGCGCTCGCTTGGCGTTCCCGTGCATGCGTTGCTTGGCGGACGCGTTCGCGACCGGATCGCGATCACGCATTCCATTGGTCTTATGGACATCGATGAGGCCGTTGTGGAGTGTCGGAAAGTAGCGAGCGAAGGTGGCCGTACTATCAAGATCAAGATAGGCGTCGAGCCTGAGCGCGACGTAGAAATTGTCCATCGCATCCGCGAGGCGGTCGGCCCGGATGTCGCGCTGTGCGTCGATGCGAACTGTGGCTATGCGACTGTTGGCCTGGCCGTTCAGACAATACGGCGCATGGAGCCCTGCCGGCTGCTGTATGTCGAACAACCATGTGAGGGGCTGGACAAGATCGCGGCCGTCGGTCGTTCGATCGACGCGCCGGTGATGGCGGACGAAAGTGCATGGACGCCCCGCGATGCGTTCGATGTTGGCAGGGCAGGTGGAATTGACATCGTCTCGATCTACACGACGAAGCCTGGCGGTCTGTATCGTGCGAAGCAGGTCGCAATCGTCGCGGAAGCGGCCGGCTTGATCTGCAACGTCAATGGCAGCGTGGAAACCGGGATCGGCAATCTTGCCAATCTGCACCTGGCGGCGGCGTGTCCTTCCATTACCCTGTCGTGCGTCCTTCCGGTGTCTCGGCCGGCAGAGCACTACAGCGGCGAAACAGTAGGCGTCTATTACACCGACGACCTGATCGACAGCCCATTTGAATGGTCGAACGGTCAGGTCAAAGTGCCTACGAACCCAGGTCTTGGTATTTCGGTCGATGAGACCAAAGTTGCGCAGTTTACAGTCGATTAGGAGGAGCTGGCAGTGCAGCAGAATTTTATTGAACGGAGCTGCGCGGCAATGGCTGTGCGCGATCTGGATGCCATTATTGCGATCTCGCCCGAAAATTTCGGCAGTGTGACAGGCTTTCAGGTGCCGACACAGGCACTTATGCGCTGGCGCCACGCAGCTGTAGTCGTCACCCGTGATGGCCGTTCTTCTCTGTTTTGCGTCGATATGGAACAGACGACTGTGCGCAAGTTGGCGCCTGATGTTCCGCTGACGGTCTGGGGAGAGTTCACCGACGACGCGATGCAGGTTCTGGCGACGTTGCTGACCGATACGGGCCTTGACCATAGCGCGATCGGCATCGAGCTGGATTATCTGCCTGCTCGCGACCTGCAGCGTCTTCAGACTTATCTTCCCAACGCCAGGATCGTGGATTTTGCCGGTGATTTCGATAGGCTGCGTCAGATCAAGGAAGCAGACGCAATCGAGCGGGTCGGCCGCGCGTCGTGGATTGCCGACGAGGCCATCCGGCTCGCCTTTGCAGCCGTACGCGCCGGTGACAGCGAAATGGACCTGGCAGGGCATCTGACCGCCAATGTTTATCGGCTTGGTGCCGATGAATTGAAGCTCATGATCGTCGCCACGGGCGAACGCAGTGTCTTCCCCAATGTCGGTCCGTCCGACCGCATTCTCGTCGACGGCGACGTCTGCCGTGTGGAATTGTTCACCAAATTCGGCGGCTATCTCGCCGGCGTTTGCCGTACCGCTGTCGTGGGAACGGCTTCGCAAGATGCGGAGCGTGTCTATGCCAAGCTTGTTGAATGCAAGCATTGGCTGCTAGGTGCGATCAAGCCGGGTGCCAGCTCGCGCGAGATCTACAACATCTTCAAGGCAAAGCTCGATGAGCTCGGCTTGCCGCCGATCGGTTTCGTCGGGCACGGCATCGGGCTTCATCTCCACGAGGAACCCTATGTCGGGCCTTATGGCGACATCGCCTTGGAAGAGGGCATGGTGCTGGGGATCGAACCCCTGGTCTACGAAACCGGCTTCGGCTTCGGCATGCAGTTGAAGGATATCGTCGTGGTGACGGCGACGGGCTGCCGCCTACTGTCTGACGCTACCAACACGGATGCGCTCAGCCGTATCGCAATCTAGCCGGGCCAAATCGTCGGGGCCATCGAGATCGAACGCCAGGCCGGGCAAGTCAACGCTCACTGCGCCGAACGGGCGCAGTTGGGCGCTGTGCCTGGAGAAACTCCCTTTGCCGAACGCCGCCTGGAACTTCACCGATGGCGGCAAAAGCAGCAGGTTTGTTCCGCATTTGCGCTCATCGGCGGCGACGACCGGCAACGATTGCTCGGCGCTCATCGCGATCGCCGCTTGGAAATCGGCCGATACGGCGCGCGCGAGGTCGCATGGCACGATAAGGCTGGTTGCACCCAATCGGTTTCCCACAAACGCGACAGCCCGATCGACGGAGGCGTTCAACGTCGCTTCCGCACCATTTTCGGCAGCCGGAGCGTCGTGGAGAAAGCGCGCACCACAGGCGCGACCGATCGCGATTGCGGTGTCATCGCTGCTCAAGACGATGCAACCAGCAACTTCGGGCAACGCCCCCAGGGTTATCAAGGTGTTGCGGAGCAAACTCGCGTTGAGCGCGCTGCGCATCGAAGGTGGCAAGAACGGCGCAAGGCGGCTTTTGCCGGTTTTGATCGAGCGAACCGGTACGATGGCCCAGATCTTAGGCAACGGCGTTTTGCATCAGCGATCGGGCAAAAGCGACGGTCTTGCCCGCGAGTGCGGCGCGGGCGGCGGGATCCTGCATGAGCGTGTCGGTGACGAGGACCTCGACACCCGTTGCGCTGATCGCCGGCGCATCCGCTGCGTCGGATTCGTCGATCACGATCCCGTCGATGATTCCCTCGTAATGCGCCGCAATTCCAGCATTCGAGGGCTGGATGCCGCGCTCCGACATCATTTTGGCTAGCGGCCCCTTGACGGCTTTGCCCCCAATGATCGGCGATACGACAACGGCGGGAACGTGCCGGGCGGCAAAGGCTTTGCGCACGCCGCGCAGGGCCAAGATCGGATCGATGCTGACAAGGGGATTGGAAGGACCGATCACGATGCCCTCAAGCACGTCTGCATGCAGCCAGTCCAGCCAAGGACCGGTCTCGGCTTCCGCCACGCCGGCAAACCACAGGCTCTCGAGCACGGGTTCACAGCGCCGACGCACAAAATAGTCTTGAAATGAAAGCGCTTCGCCATCGGCCTTGATCATCGTCCGGACCGGATGGTTGGTCATCGGCGCAACGGTCGCCGTGATTCCCATGCGTTTCGACAACGATGCGATCACCTCATGGAGCGGAACACCCAGGGCAAGTTGGCGGTGCCTTTCGAGATGCATCGCCAGATCGGCATCGCCGAGCTTGAACCACGTCGGGCCGCCCAGCACACCCAGCGCTTCCATCATCCGCCAGGTTTCGTCGCGACGACCCCAGCCGAGTTCAGGATTCTCGATGCCTGCAAGCGTATACATGACGGTGTCGAGGTCGGGGCAAATCGGCAGGCCGAGATGTTCGAAATCATCCCCGGTGTTGACCACGATTCGAATATCCGCATCCGGCAGCGCACCGACCAGACCTTGCGCGAACCGCGCGCCGCCCACGCCACCTGACAGGCAGAGGATCATATCCGGTTCGCCGGCTGATTACGGAACATATCCTCACCTCGGGGCCGTTGAATATCGCGTGCGCTGCTTTCGCTGTCTTGCCAGACCAAGCCACGTATGACCACCACCGGTATTCGCTCCGCAGCCTGCCCCATGACAAGCGAAGCGGCGGCTGCCAGTTCATCCGCAACTGCGGAGACACTGCTTTCGAGCTTTCGGCCGAATATGTCCGGCCGCCCGCGATGGTCTGCCAGAACGGCAAGGCCAGCGGCCCCGATAGCGGTGCCCACCGTCCCCTGACGCCAGGCGCGGCCGATGCTGTCTATCACGAGAACGGCCAGGCGACGGCCTGACAACGCTGTCAGCTCGGTGCGTATGGAACGCGCAGACGCGTCAGGATCTGCTGGCAGCAGCAGGATATGATCGGGATCGGCAAACGCGTTCGATTGGTCGACCCCGGCATTGGCCAGGACCAGGCCGCGCACGTCTTCCACGATCAGCACGTTCTGGCGATGCGCAACAACCTCGCGCGTTTCGCCGAGCACGATCTGGACAAGACGTGCATCCTTGCCGGTCGCCTCCGCAACGGCCTTGGCCCGGTCATCGGGGGTGGCCGTGGAAAGCCGGGCCCTCGCGCCTTCGGAACGGGAGATGATCTTCTGCGTGATGACGACAACGTCACCATCTTGCAGACCGCCACATTCGACTGCGCAAGAGTCTGCGATCAGGGGCGCAATCGCGCACCCAAGGTCGATCATCGGCAATGTCGAAATAGGGATGATCGATACGGTCGTCTGAGCGGTGGAGAGACCATCAGCCCGCATGGTCGGTGTTGCTCGACAAACCGGTGATGCGAACGCCCGCGCTGGGCACCCGGTAGCGCCGGTTGATCCAGATCAGCACCGATGTCAGCGCTTCTGCTGCGGCGGCGTTGCAAAGCGGTCCACCTTCGACCGTGTCAATCCCGGCGGCCTTGATTATGGCGACGGCTTCGGCACGAACCGCGTCATCATCGCTAAAGACGAGCGAATCGCAATCGACCGCTGCCAGCGGATTTCGCAGCTTTTCGGCCGAGACGTTATGAAGCGCGGCTGCCAGGCGGATGCCCGGAAACTGGGTCGCAGTCTCTATGGCGCTCGACCCCGCAGCCGGCATTTGCACCCGCATAACTTTGGGCGGGACGAGCGGCACGGTTATATCGATCACCAGTTTGTCACCTAGCAGAGGCGCGATATCCACAAGGACGTCACGCTTGGCGGTGTAGGGCACGGACAGGACGACGGTTCGCGCCCGCGATACAGCCTCACGGAATGTTTCGACCGGGCAATCAAGCCCATCTTCGCCAACCAGTTGAGACCGAGCACGCTCCGGTTCGCGCGATCCGATAACCACGGACGTATCCCGCGCGAGCCATCGGCGAACGAGGCCTCGACCTTCTTTTCCGGATCCTCCGAGGACGGCTATATCAAACAAGGCTGAACTCCTTTGTTCGATCGATACGATCCAGTCGCACCATATTTTGCGCGAAGCGCCACACTGTTCGCTGTCTGAACATGCTGGCGGGCAAGCTTAATTGCCGCACTCGTACCCCTACGCGGGAAATCCTGCACATGCGACTTTAACCTTTCCAAGGCTGAAAAACTCGAGAGGCTCACTTGCCCGAAAACGATTTTATAATTGTCGGTGGTGGAGCCGCAGGCTGTGTTCTGGCCAACAGGTTGACGGAGAGGCAAAGCGCGCGGGTTCTGCTGATCGAGGCTGGGATGGATACCCGTGAAGGTGCAACGCCCGCCGATATTCTTCATGGCTACCCGACATCAGCTTTCAATCCGGCCTACCAATGGCCGGACTTTCTCGTCGAAGTTCCGCCTCCGTCGGACCAGCATGCAGGGCGTGCCAAGCGCAAGCATTATGATCAGGGCCGCGTATTGGGGGGTGGCTCCAGCATCAACGCGCTCGCGGCCAATCGCGGTGCACCGGGAGACTATGACGAATGGGCCGCCAACGGCGCGGTAGGCTGGTCATGGAACGATGTACTGCCATATTTTCGGAAGCTGGAGCGCGACTTATGCCCAGGCGATATGGTTCATGGACGCGAGGGGCCGATCGATATCCATCGGCTGGATCGAGCACGCTGGACTGAGTTCACAACCGCAATCGCAGCAGCGGTCGAAGACCAAGGATTCGAGTTTCGTCCGGATCAGAACGATGGCCAGTTTGTCGATGCCTTCTTTCCAGCAACGCTCAATTTGCGCAATGGCCAGCGCGTTTCAGCAGCACGTGGCTATCTGACGGATACCGTGCGGGCCCGGTCAGGGTTGATGATCATGCCGCATACGCGCGTCTTGCGCCTCGTGTTCGAAGGACGACAATGCGTCGGGGTTGAAGTCGATCGCAGGGGTAAGATTGAAATCCTGCGTGCGCGCAGGGTCATTCTTGCCGCGGGCGCGCTGATGAGCCCGACACTGTTGATGCGCTCGGGCATCGGCGAAGGCGAGCATCTCTCCGCGATGGGTGTTCCGGTCTTGGCTGACAGACCAGGCGTTGGGCGCAACTTGCAGGACCACCCCGGGATCCCGGTTTTCACGCTGCTTTCGCCGCATGCGCGCCTGCCGCGCGCGATGACCCAGCATCTGCAAATGTCGCTGCGTTATTCATCGGGGCTGCCGCAGACCGAACGCGGAGATATGTATCTTACCGTCGGTTGCCGAACCGGTTGGCATGATATCGGATGGCGGATCGGCATGATCTTCGGATGGGTGAACAAGGCCTATTCTATCGGCAGTGTGCGGCTCGGGTCTGGCGGATATACCGAATATCCGGATGTTCGTTTCAATCTGCTGTCCGATGCGCGTGATCTGGAACGGCTGATGCGGTCGCTTCGTTTTGCGATCGAGTTGCTGGCACATTCGAAAGTCAGTGCGCTCAGTTCGAACATTTTCAGCATGCAATACAATGGCCTGGCACGACGTCTAAGCAAGCCATCGGCATCAAACGCATGGGTGACCGGGCTGGCTGGCCGTTTGCTCGACGGTCCCGCGTTCGTCCGGCGGGCCGCGGTACAGAAGCTGCTTGCCAATGGTGTCGATATTCAAGCGATTGTGCGCGATGACAGTGCTCTCAAGGCATTTCTGCATGCCAACGCGATCGGTATCAAGCATGCATCGGGAACCTGCCGGATGGGGAACGCCGATGATCCGATGTCGGTCACCGACGAAAACGGGCGGGTCTACGGGGTCGATAATCTTCATGTTGTCGATGCATCGTTGATGCCGACCCTGCCACGCGCAAACACCAATTTGCCAACAATGATGATTGCCGAAAAAATCGCAGACCAACTGCGATCGCTTTGAACCGGTTTCAGGTCTTGCCCTGTTCGGCGACCACGACGCGCACGTCGACCGCGCGGGCACCTTGCCCTTCGGCCAGCACGATCAACGGATTGATCTCTATATCGGTAAGCCGATTGCGATTCCGCAGAAACACATCTCCGACAGCGACCATGATGTCGGCCACAGCGTTCACGTCTCGAGCGGCGCGTCCGCGGAATGCGTCGAGCAGACGGCGTGTCTTCAACTCGTCCAACATCGCAAGCGCCGTGTCGCGCCCGATGGGCAGCAAGCGTACCGACACGTCGCCGATAACTTCGACCGTGGTACCCCCAAGGCCGGCAACGATGATGGGTCCAAACTGAGGATCAGTTCTTGCACCAATGATCAATTCGGCACCGGAAACCATTTCCTGCACCAGGAAACCCTCGGGATCGCCGGTTCCCCCATTGGCGCTGCGCAGCCCTTGAGCCATGGCATCACAAGCCGAAATTACGTCGACTGCGCTCTTCAGCCCAAGTGCCACACCGCCGAGCTCGGTCTTATGCAGTACGTTTTCGGAATGAAGCTTGACAGCCACCGGAAAACCTATTTCCGCCGCCGCCATTGCCGCCTCGGTAGCGTTGGCAACACGGCGCTCTACCGGCATTGTAACGCCGGTCGCGGCAAGCAATTCCTTGATGTCTGCATCATGCGCATCAATCGGCTCGGTTGGCAATTCCGGCAAGGGGCCCGACCGGGCCGCCGCATAATCGGCTAGTGCGCGCACCGCGCGCAGCGCATCGGGAATGCGCTGAAGGAACACCGTCCCCGAAGCGGCCTGCGCACGAAGTCCGGCCTCGCTTACGTTGGACGATGTGCGGTCATAGGCCAGCACCGGTTTCTCGGTCGAGGCAACGACGGCACTGACTGCGGGCGGCTCGACCACATCATTTTCAGGCAAACGCCCTTGCATGAGCAGAACGTCTGTTGCCGGGTCTGCCGCAAGCGCGATGCACAGCTTGACGTAGTCTTCCTGCCTTACGGCGAGACCTGGCCCCGTATCGACCGGATTGTATGGCGCGATACCTGGATCGATCAAAGCTTCGGTAGTTGCTAGTGTCTCTGTACCAAGACCCGCGAACTGGACGCCGATAGCGTCTCCGTGATCGAGGAAGAGGCTGCGTGACGCGCCGGAAAAGCCCACCACTGTAACCCCCCGCCCCTTTGGGATCCGGCCTTGCTGGAAGCAGAGCGCGGTCTCGATCAGGTCATCGAGACTGTCGCAACGCACGACGCCATAGGACCGGCAGAACGCGTCAAAGACCTTGTCGTCGCCCGAGATTGCGCCGATGTGGCTTGCGGCAGATGCCCGAGACGCTTCGGTCCGGCCCGTTTTCAGGACGATCAACGGCTTGTTTGCCGCCAATGCGCGCGCCGCGGCGGCCATGAATGCCTTTGGCCGCGTAACGCCTTCAATGAGGCAGACGATTTGCGACGTGTCCGGATCGTCGACCATGAAATTGATGAAATCGGCCATGTCCAGGTCGAGCTCGTTGCCGCTTGACACGGCATAGCTGAACCCGAGTCCGCGCGCAGCGGCTTGCAGCAGCCAGTATCGAAACAGCCCGCCACTCTGGAAGACGACGCCCACTCCGCCGGACTGCAGCCGTCGCAGATCCGTGGACGGATAAAGAAACAGGTTCTCGCGAAGCGATATCGCGCCAAGACAATTCGGCCCGACGACGCGCAGTCCGCGTGAAACGAGACCTTTCAGCTCACGTGCCCGCGCTGCACCTTCGGCGTCTTGTCCTTCGCCAAACCGTGCGGCCATGACGATAGCGGACTTCAACCCACATGCCAGTCCCTCTTCCAATGTGGGTACGATTGCGGGCGCGGGCACGAGTGCAAGGGCCAGATCAACCGGCTCGGGAATATCGGCCAGCGAGCGAAATACCGGTTGCCCCCAAAGCGTGCTGCGCCGCGGATTTATGAGATGAACCCTCGCTGGAAAGCCGCAAGCACGCAGATTCTCAAAGATGCGAGCCGAAAAACCTTCGCCCCCACTTTCGGAAGCACCGATGATTGCAACGTTTTGCGGTCGAAATACCGTGCTGCAAGCGTCGGTCGCGCCATCGACGGAAGTCATTGTTCGCCTCTTCGGGTCTCAAGGGATGGTCCCCTCGACTAACCGCCGCGCGATCTGCCTCTCGGGCAATCGTCCGCGTGTTCGGGCTGAGAACAGCTTCAGTCCGACTGGAAGCGGGCGATTGCGTTTCTGGTACGAGCGGGCAGGTTTGGAGATCACCAATGTCGTTAGATGAAATTGCTCGCGAAGTTCATTATTCGCCGGTTCACATGACTTTGCTGATCGATGGCGATCTGATCGGATCCGATCGGCGTATCGAGGTCAGAAATCCATCGCGACCACACGAAGTCGTAGGCACGATCGTCGCCGCCACGCGAATGCATGCGATCTCGGCGGTGAATGCAGCGCATAACGCCAGCAAAACGTGGGGCAGAAAGACAGCGGTTGAGCGTGCCGAGCTGCTGGCGCGCGGGCTCAATGATGTCGAGCGCGCCGTTGAAAATCTGGCCCCTCTGTTTGTGAGGGAAAACGGCAAGATCCTTTCGGCCGCAAAGTCGGAATTTGCCTCTGCAATCGCGCGTGAGCGCAGGACTCTGGCGCTGGCAGAGCAAATTGACTCGCCAATTAGCGGAGAAGGGCCGCGCGGTCGTTATCTGATGGTGCGTCGACCATTTGGCGTGGTGGTGTCGATCATTCCTTGGAATGGCCCGATCGTACTGGGGTTCACGCAGATCTTCGCTGCGTTGCTCGCTGGGAATGCTGTGGTCGTCAAACCTGCAAGTTCCTGTCCCCTTGCGCTAATGTCTGCCTTGGAACTGATCGCCGCGCACTTGCCGGCGGGCGTCTTGAACGTAGTCACTGGCCAGCGTGACGAAGTCGGTGATAGTCTCACGAGCCATCCGCTCGTTGGCAAAGTCGCGTTCACCGGCAGCACCGAAGCGGGTCGAGAAATCATGACTGCCGCCTCTGCAACTATCAAGCATCTCACCCTGGAGTTGGGAGGCAACGATCCTGCCATCGTTCTTGACGACGCCGCGCTTTCAGCACCGATGGTGGAGCGCCTGGTCAACGCGTCGTTCCGCAATGCCGGACAAGTGTGCATGGCCATTAAGCGGATTTACGTTCATCGCCCGCTTGCGAACAGGTTTTCGCAAATGTTCGTCGAATGCGCGCAGAAACTGAGGATCGGTGACGGCCTTGATCCCAGTGCCGATATTGGGCCTGTCCACAGTGCCGGCTCCAAAGCGCGGGTCGCCCAGATTCTCGACGATGCCGCGGCACGGGGGGCCATTGTCCTGCCGGTAGGTGTGATGCTGAACTCGGTTCAGGCCGATGGCTATTTTGTTCGGCCGACAGTGGTTTCGGACATCGACGATGAAGCCTTGATCGTTCGCGAAGAGCAGTTCGCGCCCATCATCCCCATTTTAGCGTTTGACAGCGAAGACGAGGTCGTTGAGCGAGCCAACGCGTCAATCTACGGACTCGGTGCGTCAGTATGGAGCGGCAGCGCCGATCATGCCATGCATATTGCCACACAGCTTGAAGCCGGCACAGTATGGGTTAACGCGCACGGCAGTGAGTGGTTGATTCCAGGAATACCTTATGGTGGTATCAAGCAAAGTGGTATTGGTCGCAAATCAGGGATGACCGGTGCGCTAGATTACTCCGAACTGCAGACCATCACGATATTTGACTAATATTAAAAATTTCCACATAGTTAATTAAATTAATTAAAATAAATTGCAGAATAGTTTGGGATAATGCAAAGGGCACACGACATGCTTGGTCTGATGCAGGATTGGCCGCTGACGGTCGACAAGATCCTCACTCATGCTGCCCGCGTTCATGGATCGCGCGAAGTGGTCACTCGCCGCACGGACGGCGTCATCGCGCGGACGAACTATACCCGCATCCATGATCGCGCCCGCCGCCTATCAGTCGCGCTAAGGCGGCTCGGCATCAGACCGGGCGACAGAGTCGCCACGTTGGCCTGGAACAGCGAGCGGCACATGGAATGCTGGTATGGCACGATGGGCATCGGCGCAATCCTGCATACGCTCAACCCGCGGCTCCACCCAGATCAGATTGCCTGGATCGCTGGAGATGGAGGTGGTCGTGTGCTGATCCTCGACACGACCTTCGTTCCACTCGTCGAATCGCTCCGCGACCGGCTCTGCTTCGAACACTACGTGATCATTGTTGAGCCAGAGATGATGCCGGCGAACGCGCTCGCAGCGCTGTGCTACGAGAGCTTGCTCGTGACGGGCACCAGTGAGGTGTCTTGGGGTGGTTTCGACGAGAACACCGCCTGCGGGCTCTGCTATACTTCAGGAACGACCGGCAACCCCAAGGGTGTCCTCTACTCGCATCGTTCCAACGTTCTGCACGCCATGCTGGTCATGGCCAAAGGCGGTCTTGGCATAGGACCGGACGACGTGGTCCTGCCGATTGTCCCGATGTTCCACGCTAATGCTTGGGGAATTGCCTTTGCTGCGCCTGCGGCAGGCGCGAAGCTGGTCATGCCCGGCGGTCAGCTGGATGGGGCCTCGGTCTATGAGCTGCTGGAGCGCGAGCAAGTAACATTCGCCGCCGCCGTGCCGACAGTATGGCTTGGCCTGCTCGACCACCTGCGTTCGCATCGCCTGGCCCTACCGCACCTGCAGCGCGTGGTCATCGGCGGGTCAGCGCTGCCCGAGGCCATACTGCGCGCTTTCCATGAGGAGTTCGGCATCGAAGTGATTCATGGCTGGGGCATGACCGAAACCTCTCCTCTAGGCAGCATCGGTGGCGTGCCGGCAGCCCTGGCTACAGCTGACGTGGAGACGCAGCTCGCCTACCGGCTGAAGCAGGGACGACCGCCGTTCGGCGTCGAGTTGAAGCTCATCGACGACGAGGCCCTTGAACTGCCGTGGGATGGCGTCACGCCCGGTCGCCTGCTGGTGCGCGGCTTGGCGATTGCCGGGGGATATTACAACGGCGCCGGGGGCACGGTGCTTGATGAGCACGGATTCTTTGACACGGGCGACGTGGCGAGGATCGATCCTCACGGCTCGATGCAGATTACCGACCGGGCTAAGGACGTCATCAAGTCCGGCGGGGAATGGATCAGTTCGATCGAGCTCGAGAACACCGCGCTCCTGCATCCCGATGTCGCCAATGCTGCCGCGATCGGGATCAAGCACCCGAAGTGGGATGAGCGCCCGGTGCTGGTGGTCCAACCCCGGCCCGGTGCGACAGTGGACGAGAGCGAGCTGCGTGACCTGCTCGCCCGCCGGGTCGCCAAGTGGTGGATGCCCGACGCCTGCCTGGTGATCGAGGCGATCCCGCTCGGTCCTACTGGTAAGATCGACAAAGTCGCGCTGCGCCAGATGGCGGGCGAGTTGCTTCAGCCCGAGGCCCCGCGATAACGTTACTTGGTGTTGCCGATTAGATTCTGGCTATGCCTGTAAACGCCGGCGTTGCCGATCTAATGGATTGATTCCAAAGCTTGGTGCCACGGCGAACTGTGGCAATGATCTCGTCCGGGTCGCCTGCCTAGGTTTCGTGGACAAAGGGTATCCAGTGTAGGACGGCGACGAGATTGACGAAGCCGAGGTGTGACTCTTGGGTTTTGTCGTAGCGGGTAGCAATTCGGCGCCAGTTCTTGAGTTTGTTGAACAGGCGCTCGACGAGATTGCGCCAACGGTATTTCTCGCGGTCGTGTGGCACCGGGTTGCTTCGGTTGCTCTTTGCGGGAATGACGGCTTCGATTTCGGCTGCAGCCAGTTCCTCCCGGATGGCATCGGCGTCATAGCCCTTATCCGCGAGGAGGGCCTCTATTCTGGTATCCGTCCGGTGAGGGCCGCGGGGTGATGCCGACCGGCGCGTAGGTTTGGTTACGCGGCGATGGCTGCGGTGCGCGGCGCCCAATTCCACGGCAGGAGCTCGTCGAGCGTTGTGGCCG
>NZ_JBYNTS010000019.1:0-27756 GCF_057784975.1 Novosphingobium sp. DS6-6
AAACTCAAGAACTGGCGCCGAATTGCTACCCGCTACGACAAAACCCAAGAGTCACACCTCGGCTTCGTCAATCTCGTCGCCGTCCTACACTGGATACCCTTTGTCCACGAAACCTAGGCAGACCTATTCCCTTGAAACCGCTAGGCCCCATCACTTGCACATTTCGGAGCGTGAGAGGCTTACCAAAAACGGTCCCCCCCATTCTCGTAATCGTCGATATGCTGATGGTGGCAACGAGCATGTTGTGCTTATTCCAGTTGTCGACTTGAGCCAAAAACCACAAAACCTCGTTACCAGATTTGTAAGGTCTCAGTTTGTCCAGAAGGAAGGCACTTATTCCGGGCACGAATTCTTCAACAGAAGCATTTTTAATGTCTATTTCTACGCCATTTCGATCGATCGCCCTGGGAAGTGTGTATTTTTTGCTATTGGCGTCGATCGCTCTACGTATCCCCATCCAGCAACATTCGAGAGCCGATCTAAGGTTAAAACATGCATCGCCGATCATACAGAGTAGTTCGGGAAAAACGGCAATCACAGAGATGCTTTTATTGCTATTAGAATCGGTATCAATAGATCCTCGCTGAATATAATCATCAATAAGCATTGAAATATTAGCGTCTATATTTCTGACGTGTTGTTCGGCCCAATTAACTTTATGGACAGCGCTCTCAAATGAGAGGTCTGGTTCAGCGGAATCGCCGTTACTATTCTTGAAATATAAAGACATGAATAATTCTCGAGACGAAGTACTCCGCAAGATGCTGAGCACACTCACAACGCTGCACGACTAAGGCAAAAAGTCAAGCAAGCGACAGTGGCCGAAAACTTAAGCCTTCCGACAACGCTTCCCGACGTGGCCGACAGGCGCCCGCCCTTTGTAGTTATTAGTGGCGAGTCTACTCAGGAACGGTGTCGAGAGCGTGGTGCGGTCTGCCATTGGCGCGCCCCCAATCACACTTATCGCCAAAATCCCCCAGCCTTTCCCCTTGCCCTGCGCCGGGTCTTTCCCCCATCTAGGCAGGGAAATGCTTCGCCAATACGAACTTGTCGAACGTGTGCTGGCCTATGCCCCCCAGGCGGACGAGGCCATGCTCAATCGTGCCTATGTCTATACCGTGCAGAAGCACGGGACGCAGAAGCGCGCCAGCGGCGATCCCTATTTTTCCCACCCCGTGGAAGTTGCCGGATTGATGACCGAGCTAAAGCTCGATCAGGAAACCATCGTCACCGCGCTGCTGCACGATACGGTGGAAGACACGCTGGCCACGGTGGACGAGATCGAACGGCTGTTCGGCACCGACGTGGCGCGGCTGGTCGATGGCGTGACCAAGCTTTCCAAGATCGAGACGATGACGGAAAGCGAGCGCGCGGCCGAAAACCTGCGCAAGTTCCTGCTGGCGATGAGCGAGGATCTGCGCGTGCTGCTGGTCAAGCTGGCAGACCGGCTGCACAACATGCGCACGCTGCATTTCATCAAGAGCGAAGACAAGCGCCGCCGCATCGCGCGCGAGACGATGGAAATCTATGCCCCGCTCGCCCAGCGCGTGGGCATGTACGAATACATGCGCGAAATGCAGCTGCTGGCGTTCGAACAGATCGAGCCCGAAGCCCATGCCACGATCACCGGCCGCCTTTCCGCCATCCGGGCCGAAGGCGGGGGAGAGGTGGGCGAGATTGCCCTGTCGATCAAGCAGGCGCTGGCCGAAGCCGGCCTGCGCGTGGAAGTGGCCGGCCGGGAAAAACACCCCTATTCGATCTGGAAGAAGATGGCCGAGCGCCACGTCTCGTTCGAACAGATCACCGACATCATGGCGTTCCGCGTGCTGGTCGACGACGTGGCTGACTGCTACAAAAGCCTGGGGGTGCTGCACCAGACCTGGCAGATGATCCCCGGGCGGTTCAAGGACTATATCTCCACGCCCAAGATCAACGGCTACAGAAGCCTGCATACGTCGCTGATCTACAACAACGCCCGCCGCGTGGAAGTGCAGATCAAGACGCGCGAGATGCACCACCGCAACGAATACGGCCTGGCGGCGCACTGGGCCTACAAGCAGGGAGGCGAGCCCGACGAGCAGGTGGGCTGGCTGCGCGACCTGATCGAAATTCTCGATGCCAGCCACGATGCCGAGGAATTGCTCGAAAACACCAAGATGGCGATCTATCAGGATCGCATCTTCGCTTTCACGCCCAAAGGCGCGCTGTTCCAGTTGCCCAAGGGCGCAACCCCGATCGACTTCGCCTTTGCCGTTCATACCAACCTGGGCGCGCAGGCCGTGGGCGCCAAGATCAACGGCCGCCATGTGCCGCTGCGCACGCCGCTGGGCAATGGCGACGTGGTGGAAATCATCAAAAGCCGCAATTCCGAACCCCAGCTTTCCTGGTTGGGCTTTGCCGTGACGGGCAAGGCCCGCGCCGCCATCCGCCGCGCCGTGCGCCAGAAGGAACGCGCCGAAGTGGCCCTGATCGGGCGCAAGCTCTACGAGGAAATCGTGGAACGGCTTCCCACGCAAGTGGGCAGGAAAGCCTTGGCCGATGGGATCAAGCGCCTGAAATTGAATGGCGAGGAAGACCTCATGGTGGCAATCGGCACGGCCAAGCTGGACGATCGCCAGGTGATGGAGGCGCTCGTGCCGGGCAGCACGGCCAATTTCCCCGATCCCGAAGACTGGCCGCGCCAGCAACGCGCCATCGCCGTGCGCGGGTTGACGCCGGGCGTGGCGTTCAAGCTGGCCCAATGCTGCCACCCGGTGCCCGGCGATCGCATCGTCGGCCTGCGCCGCCCGGGCAAGGGCGTGGAAGTCCACGCGATCGACTGCGAAAAGCTGGCCGATGGCGTGGATGCCGATTGGATCGATCTTTCCTGGGACAAGCGCACCGACGGCGCGGTGGGCCGTCTCCGTGCCGAACTATTTAACCGGCCTGGTACATTGGCGGAAATGGCGGGAATCTTTGCCAAGAACCATGCCAACGTTGTCAACCTGGAAATGACCCAGCGCGAAAATCCGTTTCATACTTATCTGGTCGATCTGGAAGTGCGCGATCTGGCGCATCTCACCCGCATCGTCAGCGCGCTGCGCGCCAGCGATGCGGTGGCCCAGGCCGACCGGATCTGATGCACGGTCATGGTTGAGCGGTGACCGGGGTGGAGGTGACGGGCGCGGGGCGCACCGGCACGGGGGCGTTGCACAGATCGACCCCGCCCGCCGGGCGGATGTAGAACGGATCGCGCCGGTTGGCCCGCGCCGCCACGTAACGGGCAAAGCTGGCGCTGGCGGTGGACAGGTATTGCCAGGTGGGCAGGTCCGCCACCGCGCTGCCCAGGCGTACGCGCAGGATCGGCGTGCGTTCCTCGGCCTTGCGGTAGAAACCCATCGCGCCCGTGCCGCGCGGCAGGCTCGATAGCCATTCCATGCCGGCAATGACCCGGCCGACCACGGCAATGTTGCGATCAAGCTGGCGCGGGGCATCGCCGATCACGGCATAAAGCTCGGCGCCCGTGCCGCTGTCGGGCGGCATGTCGCGCCCCACACCCACCGTGCCATAACAATGCACCGGCCAGGTTTCGGGCGCCTTGCCCGGCCCGGTGGCGATCGGCCAGCCGCGATGGAAACGGCCGCCCGCGGCATAGATGCCCTCGCGCAGGCGCGGCCCATCCAGCGCGGGCGCCGCGCCGGC
The DNA here is from genome assembly GCF_057784975.1 of Novosphingobium sp. DS6-6. Taxonomy (NCBI): domain Bacteria; kingdom Pseudomonadati; phylum Pseudomonadota; class Alphaproteobacteria; order Sphingomonadales; family Sphingomonadaceae; genus Novosphingobium; species Novosphingobium sp. DS6-6. Next base: position 3,682 of record NZ_JBYNTS010000019.1, read on the forward strand.
CGGCAGGGTATAGTCGCGCTGCGGCACCTTGCGCAGCCCCTGGGGCAGCGCGCGGGCCTTGCGCGGATCTTCGCCATTGGGATCGCCCCATTGCACGACATAGCCATCCTGCACGCGGTTGATCGCCGTACCGTCCCACCAGTGCGCGGCGGCCAGCATGCGGATATTGTCAACCCAGCCGCGCGACCAGGGCGCAGGCAGCAACTGGATGACAACCCGCCGCGCGCTGCCGTCCGTGCCCGGCGCCAGGTCCATCACCAATAGCTGATCGGCCGGAATGGCAACCCAATCCCCGGCTGGCGCCGCTGCGACGATCTCGCCGGGACTGGGCGCCACACCGGGTTCCACGGACAGCGCCGACGCCCCGGCAACAGGCGCGGCAGCAAGGCTCAGAAAGGCGGCATGACGCATCGACATTTTGCCGTTGTGGCCGCCAAACCCACCTTGCGCAACCCCGCCCGGCCCGCTAGTGCGCGCACTTCCAGTGCACGCGGAGCGGTGGCCGAGTGGTCGAAGGCGCTCGCCTGGAAAGTGAGTATACGTCAAAAGCGTATCGAGGGTTCGAATCCCTCCCGCTCCGCCAAGTCACTGTTTTCAGATACTTTTGACAGTCTCAACGACGCCGTGAAGGGGGCGTTCTGCTGCGTTTGCTGGCGCCGCGCGCGTTTGGTTCACTGCCAGCGGATCGGCCTTCTTCGCGCCACTCATCCGTGAAGTCATGGGCGAAACGGGCAAAGTCGCCGGGCTCGCGGCGAATGACCGGGCGCATGGCGGGATCGACGCCTTTCGAATAACCGAGCCGTGCGACAAGCCCGATGCTGGTCATGATTGCAGCGAGCGGGGCTGGCACGCCGCTGGTGATCGCGCGGAGGAAGAATACGGGCAACGATGGCCGGCGGACAAGGATTCTCCGGCCGAGCGCGTCCGACAGCTTCGCGGCGACGGCGGACATGTCCAGATCCTCAGGGCCGGTCAGGGCATAGGCACGGCCCTCGTGGCCCGGTTCTGTCAGCACGGCCGCCGCCGCCGCCCCGACATCGCGGGCATCGACATAGCTCGTTCGTGAACGGCCCGCCGGGCTCCACACCGTGCCGCGCGCGATCCCGTTGCGATAAAAGGGCTGCGTGGCGAAATTCTGCATGAAGTCGTTCGGCCGCAAGTGCGTCCACGCAAGCCCGGACCGCTCGATCTCCAGTTCCAGGCCGCGGTGCGGCAGGAACGTAAGGCGGTCCGCATTGCGGATCGAGAGGAACACGGCGTGCCGCACGCCGGCCACACGCGCTGCCTGAAGGACCTGCCGAAACCGTTCCCGGGCGTGCGGCAGGCCGGGCGGGAGCATCAGAAAAACCCGTGTGACGCCGACGAACGCCGGCCCGAACGTTTCCGGCCGCGCGAAATCGAACAAGCGCGTCCCGGGGACGCCCGCCCGGCGGCTGGCGCCAAGCACGTCATCGCGCGGCCCGAGCGCGGCGATCGCCGCACGGCCTACGGTTCCGGATACACCCAGGACGAGGATCATGATTGGGAAACTCCGTGCCTATGACCTGCGCCGATGATCTGTAACGCACGAGCGGTCCTCTCGGCACTACTCCGCGATGCCGGGGGTCGGACAGCGTACGTGCTCGATAGTGTTACTTGCCGATTGCGGCGATCACATGCTGCCAGGGCACGAATTTGAAATTCTGGGCGCGTGGTGCGTTGTTGCCGTCCTGGGCGACGAACAGTCCGCCAGGTAAAGCAGGGCCGAAATCGCCGAGCGCCAGCGCGATCCCGTCGGTCTCGGTGGTGCCGCCGAAACGGCCCAGGGCGATGCGGAAGCGGCCGCGTGGGGCGGCTGTGACCAGATCGAACAAGGCATAGGCATTGTCGCCCTGGCTCGAGGCGACCAGCGTGCCGCCGCTTTCACCCTCGGGCGCCAGCGCCAGGCCCTCGACATCGGCGGCAAGCCCGCTGGCTGCGCCGACCATCGCAAACGGCTGCGCCGCAAGCGTGTCGGCATGCAGGTCCACCTGCCAGATGCCGACATCTTCCTCGGCCACATAGAGCTTGCCCGTCCGGTCATCCACCACGCACCCTTCGGACTGGCTGGCGAATGTGACCGTGCGGCCGCGATGCGCTGTCAGGCGGCCGTCGCCTGCGACAAGCGGGCTTTCCGCGATGGTCCCGTCCTTGAGCACGACATAGGCCCGCGCCAGCTCGCCCGCCGCCATGGCCTTGCCCATGCAGAAGCCATACGCCTCGGCCGGCGCATGGCCGGGCGGGAGGAACGCCTGTGCGCCAAGCGGCGTCAGCTTGCCGGTCTCGCCATCGAGGCGGAAAAGCGCGATCTTCGGTTCGGCCGCATCGCTGCGATCGCTTGCGCCGACGAGAATGAACCCGGGGCTGACCTCGCGCAGATCCACATTGTTGAGCGCGCCGGCGGCAACGAAATCGCGCACTTCGCCATCGAGGCCATAGACATAGAGCCCCGCTTTCTTGTCGGTGCCCAGCACCAGACTGGCAGACGGCCTGGCGGCGTTACGCCAGATTGCCGGATCGTCGGCCGCATCGGCATTGATCGAGCCCACGGGATCGGTCTCTGCCGTGGCCCGGACATCCGCCGCGGCGTAATAGGGGCCGGGCGTCTTCCCGCCGTGGGCGCAGGCAGCCAGGAGAAGGGACGGGAGCATCGCTCCCATCCCCGCGGTAAGGCTCCGTACCGCCATCAGAAGTTGAACCGCACGCCGGCCGAATAGCGCCGACCGAAGCGCTCCCACTCGATCGTGTAACGGTCCGTCGAGCGGCCGGACGTTCCCGTCGCGCTCAAAAGGTTGCCCGGATCGGCATAGCGGCGGCCCGGATTGTTGAGCAGGTTCGAAGCATCGGCATAGATTTCGAAATTCCGCGTGATCGCATACCGTGCGGAGAAATCCAGTTCGTCGTCGGCCGCCCAGTAGGTATCCCCACCGTCGGTCAGATCGTCGGCATAGGTATCGAGCCACGCACTGCGGCGCTGGTACTGCAGGCGCAGCGAGAGGCCGTACTTCTCGTAATAGGCGCCAAGGTTGTAGATCCAGTCAGAGGTGCCCGGCAGGCGGACTTTGCGGTCGGGAACCCCGTTGACCGCCGGCTTTGTCACCCGGCTGTTGTTGTGCGTCAGGTTCGCGCTGATCCCGAAGCCGCCTGTCCACGCCGGCAGGCCGAGGCGTTCGGTCCAGGGATCGAGTTGCAGCTGCGCCGCCACTTCGAAGCCGTACAGGCGCCCGTTTCCGCCATTGGTGACCGAGCTGTAGATGTAATTGGAACGGTCGAACGTTGGCGTGTCCAGTATGTCCGAATTGAACGTGCGGCGTTCGGAATAGAGTACGTCTTCCACGCGCTTGTAGAACAGGCCCGCCATCAGATAGCCTTGCGGGCGGACATACCATTCGAAATAGGCATCCACGCCATAGGCTCGTTCCGGCTTGACCCGGGAATTGCCGGCGGAAATCGTCTGGTTGCTGTCGTCGACGACCAGGTTCGGGCGGATACGGTCATAATCGGCGCGGGCCGCGCCGCTGTTGAACGAGAGCCGCAGCTTCTTGTCCGGCGCCGCGTCGTAATTGACGTGGAGGCTGGGGAAAGCCATCGTCTGGCTGGCTTGCTCGGTGACGAGCCCCACCTGGCTGCCGGTGTTCTGTTCGGCCGTGCCGCGGTTCCTGATGTGCTCGACGCGCACCCCGCCCACGATCGAGCCCCAGTCATAGCGCAGCGTGCCCATGGCAAAGCCGGCATAGACCTGCTCGCGCACGTCGTAGTTGTTGCCGGTACTGGGGGTGAATTCGTAGTTGGCGCGCGCTGCGGCCGAAGCCTGGCGCATCTTGTTGGTGTCGAAGTACCGGAAGGTATAGCCCATCGGCAGATTGCCCTGGAACGGCTCGGCCGTCGAGAAACCGGCATAATCCGTCGAAATGCCGATGGTATTGAACTGTGCCGCAGTGGTCAGCGTGATCGCCCGTTCATCGACCACCTTGGTCCGCTGGTCGAACTGGAAGCCGGCCTTGAACGTGGCTTGCGCGCCAAGGAAGCGGGTGTCCTTCGAAACGACCAGGCGCCCGGTATAGGCCTTCGTCGTATCCACCGCGTCGGTCACGGTGAAGGACGACAGCGGCTTGGTAAAGCTGTCGATGGCCGTGACCGCGTCGCCCGCGGTAAAGCGCGTCGGATTGCTGAGCTGCACTGTGCGGTAAAGCTGCAAGGTGGAGCGGTTGGGATCGGTAAAGTCATAAGCCACGGTCGGCCGCGCCGTGCGGGTGCTCGGGCTGTTCCAGCTTGCTTCGCCAACGACCGAGCGATCGTCGATGGATTCGGTGTAGTTGCCCAGCCAGTTCAGCTTCCAGCCCTCACCGAAGCTGTGCGTACCTTCGAGCGAGTTGGTGAAGATCGACTGGCGAAACGCCCGCAGCGTGGAGCGCTGGCGGATGTCGATGCCGTAGACCGTGCCCTTGAGGGGGGTATTGCCCACGCAGACATCGGCATAGCCGCTCGTCGTGGGGGTGGGGTTGACGGCTGTCGAACAGGCAGCGGAGTTCGACGAGAGATCGCGTTCGCGATCGTCGAGGTCGAAGCGATAGTTGTCGCGTGCCTCGTCGTCCTTGAAGATCGTGTAGATCGAACGCAGCGAGATGGTGTTGTCCGGGTCCGGGCGCCAGTCGACCCGGCCGGAAACCGACCAGTTGCGCCGGGTCAGGCGATAGAGCTTGTTCTCCGCCTCGTGCGCCCAGAACCGTGTTTCATTGCCGGGGCGTTGATCGTTCGATACGCGCTCGTAGTCCGTCTCGAAATTGTCGGTGATCATGTTGCGTTCGAAGTATGTGCCCGAAAGCAGCACGCCGATCTCGCCATCACCGGCCTTGAACCGGTCGGATACGACCAGCGAGGTTTCGTACTCGCGCTTGTCGCCCAATTCGGCATAGCCGATGCCCGCCTTGCCCTGCAGATGCAGGCCGGAAAAATCGAACGCCGAACGGGTGACGACGTTGACATTGCCCGAAACCGTTTCACCCGGCATGTCGGGCGTAACGGCCTTGGAAACGATGACCTGCTTCGAAATTGCCGAAGGGATCGAGTCGAACCGCGCGTCGCGGCCTTCCGGGCTGACGACGTTGACGCCGTCGAAGCTGAGCGTGGTCCAGTAGTTGGGCGCGCCGCGAACACTGATATAGCGGGCCTGGCCCTGATCGCGCTCGACCGCGATACCCGGCAGGCGGCTTGTCGCCTGGGCGATGTTCTGGTCGGGCAGGCGGCCGACGCTATCTGACGACAGGACGGTGACCAGCGAATCCGAATTCTGCTGCACTCTGAGCGCGGCCGCTTCGGACTCGGCGATGGGACGCTCGCCGTTGACCATGATCACCGGGTTTGGCTCGCTTTCCATCGCCGGGTCAGCCGGACGCTCCTGAGCCAAGATGGTGACGGGCGACGATACCGCCGAACCGAGCAGGACAAGGCGAAGGATGGCACGGCTCTTGGCCGCGCCGCGAAAAGCAACATTCATGTAAGCCCCCTGAACCGTTTGACGGATAACCGCCCGGACACGATCGCCGCCCGGACACATGGCCGAGGGCAAAGCGTAAGTTGGAAGGCAGATCAGAGACTGTGTTACGGCAATGTTTCAGAAACGCCCGAAAGGGCAACGAACAGGCACAATCACTACGAATGAGACATAATTTATCACAATTCGGTTACCTGACGGAAAGAACGCAATTTCGCGCAATTCGTGAATTGGCGACTGCCATCGCCGCTGACGGACCGAATCGCCGTCTTGCGCCGGTCACCAAATAGACTGGCATCTCTGCGGTCGGTCGCGCTACAATGGCATGCGCGAGACGCGCTTGGCGCCGCGGCATCCAGGCCCTTGACTATCGATCCGGCAGCATCGGGGAATTGTGTGAACGACATCGATTACGGAGAACGCATCCTTGCGCCGGAACCACCCGTGGCCGGGTTGCAGCATGTCGTGGACGCGATCGTCGCGGTGGGCGGGCGCCTTGATGCGCGCGGCCTGGCGCCCGCGACGGCAGGCAACTATTCGATTTTGCTCGAAGACGGCAGCATCGCCATTACCGTGTCGGGTGCGCACAAGGGACGGCTTGATGGATCGCAGGTAATGCGGGCGGGGCGGGACGGCGCATCGCTCGACGGCAAGAAGCCGTCGGCCGAAACGCTGCTGCATTGTCTGGTTTACGACATCGACCCTGACGCCGGAGCGGTTCTTCACACTCATAGCATCGCGGGAACCGTGCTTAGCCGCGCGCTGGCCGGCCGGCCGGCGATCGTCTTCGAGGGCTATGAATTGCTCAAGATATTTCCGGGCACGGGCACGCACGCGACAGCCGTGATGCTCCCGCTAGTCGACAACAGCCAGGACATGGCGGCGCTGGCGGCCGAACTGCGGCCTTTGCTGGCGGCGCAGGCCCCGCTCATCCCAGCTTTCTATATCCGTGGGCATGGCCTCTATGCCTGGGGGCCGACTCTCGATGCGGCCGAACATGTCGCAGAGGCGTGCGAGTTCCTGCTGAGCTGTGCCTGGGAGGAAACGAAACTCAAGGGAGCCTGCCAGTGACACGGTTGATGCGGTACGACGATCGCGCGCCCTTTGCGCAGCAGGAGCAGCAGCACGATTTTGCCGCCATAGCACAAGCGCTGGCGTCGGCCGGCGTGACGCTCGAGCGCTGGACGGCGGATGCCGATCTGCCAGGCGATGCGGACGATGCAGCGATACTCGCGGCCTATGCTGCAGACGTGGAACGCCTGAAGCAGCGCGGCGGCTACCAGAGCTGCGACGTGTTGCGCATGCGGCCCGATCATCCTGACAGGGACACGCTCCGCACGAAGTTTCTCGAAGAGCACGTCCACGACGATGACGAAGTGCGTTTCTTCGTCGAGGGAAGCGGGCTGTTCTATATCCGCGGCGGCGGCTCGGTTCATGCGCTGGAATGCACCGCCGGCGATCTGATCGTTCTGCCCGCCGGCACGCGCCACTGGTTCGATACCGGCCCCAGCCCGAAATTTACGGTCATTCGCCTGTTCGTCACACCGGAAGGCTGGGTGGCGCGCTATACCGGGGATCGCATCGCCGGGGCGATCCCGCAGTATGAGGGCGCGCAATGACCTTTTCCGGCGGCCCGCGCGCCATTGTCACCGATATCGAAGGCACGACGTCCAGTATCGCGTTTGTCACCCAGGTGCTGTTTCCCTATTCCCGTGCCCGGCTGGCCGATTATGTGGCGGCGCACCCTGCGCAAGTTGCGCCCATCCTCGATCGGGTGCGGGTCGAAACGGGCGATCCGACGCTGGACGAGGCACAATGCGTGGCGCTGCTGCTTGAATGGCACTACGCCGACCGCAAGATAGGCCCGTTGAAGGACCTTCAGGGCCTGATCTGGGCAGAGGGTTTCGCAGCCGGCGTGCTGCAGGGCCACGTCTATCCTGACGCTGTCGACGCGCTGCGCCGCTGGCATGCCGCCGCCATTCCGCTTTATATCTATTCGTCGGGATCGGTCGCGGCGCAGAAGCTGCTGTTCGGGCACAGCGAATATGGAGACCTGACGCCGCTGTTTTCCGGTCATTTCGATACGACGGTCGGCGCGAAGCGCGAAGCGGCCTCCTATCGCGCCATTGCAAATACGCTCGATATTCCTCCGCACGATATTCTGTTCCTTTCCGATGTGGCCGAGGAACTCGCGGCCGCGCAGGAAGCGGGTATGGCGGTCTGCCTCGTGGTGCGAGACGGCAATATGCCCGACGGGCCATTTCAGGCGGTCCGCGACTTTTCCGGGGTTCTTGCCGATGGAGCTTTCGCGTGAGGATGGACGGGATCGGCACGCGGTCCATCTGGCTGGAACCGGACGGCTGGAGCGTCGGCATTTTCGACCAGCGGCGTCTGCCGTGGGTGATCGAGCGGCTCGTGCTGCGCACTATGGATGAGGCATGGCACGCCATTGCCGACATGGCGACGCGCGGCGCCCCGCTGATCGGCGCGGTGGCGGCCTATGGCCTGGCGCTCGCTTTGCGTATCGATCCCTCGGACCGTGGGCTGGCAGCCGCCTTCGCGCATCTGGCCGGTGCCCGTCCGACGGCGGTCAACCTCGCCTGGGCGCTCGCGCGGGTGCGGGCGCACGTCGCGCCACTGCCGCCGGAGCAGCGCGCGGCGGCGGCTTATGCGGAAGCGGCGCGCATCTGCGACGAAGACGTTGCCATGAACCGCGCGATCGGAGACGCGGCTCTCCCGATCCTGCGCGATATCGCAGCGCGCAAGGGCGGGGCGCCGGTCAACGTGCTGACCCACTGCAATGCCGGCTGGCTCGCCACGGTCGATTGGGGCACGGCAACCGCGCCGCTCTATCTCGCGCACGATGCGGGGATGGCCCTGCACGTGTGGGTCGATGAAACCCGCCCGCGCAATCAGGGGGCGCTGACCGCCTTCGAACTTGCCCAGCACGGCGTGCCGCACAGCTATATCGTCGACAATGCCGGCGGACTGCTGATGCAGCAGGGGCTTGTCGATCTCGTCATCGTCGGGACGGACCGGGTGACGGCCAACGGGGATGTCTGCAACAAGATCGGAACCTACCTCAAAGCGCTCGCCGCCAGGGCGCACGATCTTCCGTTTCTCGTTGCCTTGCCCACAAGCACTTATGACCCCGATACACCCGACGGTCTTTCCGTACCGATCGAAGAGCGCGCGGCCGATGAAGTCACGTTCGTTGCCGGCATGATGGCCGCCAGCATCGGCCAGGTTGCCGTGACCCGATCACCGGTCCGCAATCCCGCCTTCGACATTACCCCGGCCGCGCTGGTTTCGGCCTATGTCACCGATCGGGGCGTTTTCGACAATGCGGCAGCGTTGGCCGAGGCAATGCGCCGTTGATTGCCGTGCCGGCATCAAATCGCAGATACCGCTCATCAATCCAGACGGTCTTGCAGATAGACAGGTTATGTATTTCCGATGCAGCACCGACCAGGCGCCGCCAGGCGTTCCGCGTGTTGCGCAGAGTGGCTACCATTCGGCAAAGCTGCCGTCGGCGTGACGCCATACGGGGTTGCGCCAGCGGTGCCGATCCTTGTCGATGGCACGAACCGCGGCCTCATCCACATCCACCCCTAGCCCGGGGCCGTCTGGTATCGTCAGAAACCCGTCCAACGGGGTGATCACGCTCGGATCGGTCACGAAACTGAACAGGTCGTGGCCCTGGTTGTAGTGAATGCCGAGCGACATTTCCTGGAGAACGACATTGGGCGTGCATGCCGCCAGTTGCACGCAGGCCGCCAAGGCCAAGGGTCCGAGCGGGCAATGCGGCGCCACCGCGATATCATAGCTTTCCGCCATGGACGCGATCTTGCGGCATTCGCTCAGCCCGCCGGCGTGGCTCAGGTCGGGCTGGATGATATCCACCGCGCCGCCCGCTAAAAAGGGTTTGAAATCCCACCGTGAATAGAGCCGTTCACCCAGGGCGATCGGTGTGGAGACCAGATTGGCGATGCCGCCCAGAGCTTCGGCGTTTTCCGAAAGCACGGGCTCTTCGATGAACAGCAGGCCCAGCGGCTCGACCGCTTTGGCCAGTTGCTTGGCCATCGCGCGATGCACCCGTCCGTGGAAATCGAGCCCGACGTCCACACCGGCCCCCTGCGCGGCTTCCACGCGCGCGACCACGTCGGCGAAATGCGGTGCGGCCAGATAGTCGACTTCGGCCGTCGCGTTCATCTTGATTGCCGAAAAGCCTTGCGCCTTGCGGGCGGCGGCAGCCTCGCCGATGTCATCGGGCCGGTCGCCACCGATCCATGCGTAGGCGCGGATCCTTTCGCGCACTTTACCGCCCAGCATTTCATGCGCCGGCAAGCCGTAGTGCCGGCCCTTGAGGTCCCACAGCGCCTGATCCAGACCTGACAAGGCCGACATCAGCACCGGCCCGCCCCGATAGAACCCGCCGCGATAGGCGACTTGCCAGATATCCTCGATGCGCAGCGGATCGGCGCCGAGAAAGCGATCGCGCAGCGCGGCGAACGCGCCATCGACGGCTTCGGCATGGCCTTCCAGGCTCGATTCGCCCCAGCCGAAAGTGCCATCCTGCGCCTCGACGCGAACGAACAGCCACCGCGGCGGCACGAAAAAGGTTTCTATCCGGCTGATTTTCATTTTCTGGCACTTCGCGGCTGGTAAATCGGATGCGCTATAATTATAAGATAAATCTGCTGCATCAAGCTTTCCCTGCAGTGCGGGTTGGATTATCGCCTTGCGTGGCGGACAAGCCAGCCGGAAGGACATGCGATGAGTTGGAGCGAGGGTTATCTTGCGGTCGATTGGGGGACGACGAACCGGCGCGCCTATCTGGTCGACAGTACGGGTGGCGTTCGCGATCAGTTCGAAGACGGCCTCGGGGTAACCGCGGTTCCCCCCGGCGGGTTCGATGCCGCCGTCGCCGAGATTCGTCAGCGGCTTGGCGATTATCCGATGCTGCTTGCAGGAATGGTAGGATCGAACCGCGGCTGGCGCGAGGCGCCCTATGTCGCGTGCCCGGCGGGAACCGATGCACTGGTGCCGGCGATCGTGTGGGTCGAGCCGGATCGCACCGGGATCGTGCCTGGCCTGTGCCAGAACGACCCAGCCGAGGCCGACGTGATGCGCGGCGAAGAAGTGCAGATCCTGGGCGCGATGGCGGGGGCGCTGGCGCCGCAGGACGGTCTGGTCTGCCACCCCGGCACCCACGCCAAATGGATCGTCACCGCCGGCGGGAAAATCACCGCGTTCCGCACGATGATGACCGGGGAATTGTTCGGCTTGCTGACCAAGCACAGCATTCTGGCCGATCTGATCGGGGGAGCGGTGACTGCCGGCCCGGCATTCCTGTCAGGCGTGGCAGACGCGTTTGCCGGCAAAGATGCATTGTCGGGCCTGTTTCGCATCCGCGCCCGCCACTTGCTGGGTATCGGCGCCGGAGACGAGGCGTCCTATGCCAGCGGCCTGCTCATCGGCGCCGACGTCCGTGGCGGGCTTGCGCCTGGCCTGGGCGGCGATCAAGTGGTGCTGATCGGCCGGCCGGAGCTTTGTACACTCTATGCCGCTGCCTTGCACCATGCCGGGCATCGAACCGTATCCGTCGATGGTTCCGCCGCCTTTCTGGCCGGGATCCAGCAACTGGTGGAGCGCCTGTGACCGAGTCCATGATCGATTTCGAAACCTGTTTTGCCCAGTGTCCGCTGGTCGCGATCATTCGTGGCGTCAGGCCTGAGGAGGCCGAGGCCGTGGGCGAGGCGCTGTTCGAGGCAGGCATCCGCATTATCGAGGTGCCGCTCAATTCGCCCGACCCCCTGTCCAGCATCCAGCGGCTGGCCCGTGCGTTTGGCGATCGCGCGCTGATCGGGGCGGGCACCGTGCTGCAAGCCGGCGACGTGCAGCGCATCGCCGACGCTGGCGGACGGATCATCGTCGCGCCCAATGTGAACACCGACGTCATCGCGGCGGCCGTCGCGGCGGGGCTTGTGGCGGCGCCTGGCTACTTCACCCCGACCGAAGCCTTTGCCGCGATCCGCGCCGGGGCCAAGGTGCTCAAGCTGTTCCCCGCAGAAGCAGGCTCCCCCACGCTCGTCAAAGCGCACCGGGCGGTGCTTCCGGCCGATCTGCGCCTTGTTGTGGTGGGTGGTGTCACGCCCGAAAAAATGGCACCCTATCTCGAGGCGGGCGCAGACGGGTTCGGCCTGGGGGGGGCTCTGTACAAGCCCGGCATGACCGCGGCAGACGTGCGGGAACGCGCAATGGCTTTTGTCGGCGCGTTGGCTAGGGAGAAGGCATGACCATTCGCATCGCCATCATCGGCTTCGGCAAGATTGCGCGAGACCAGCACGTGCCGGCGATCGCCGCCGATCCGCAATGCGAACTCGTGGCCGTCACCAGCCGCAGCGACAATCCCGGGATCGGCGTTCCGTGGTTCCGGGAGGCCGCCGATCTCTTTGCCGCCATGCCCGGCAAGCTTGACGCCGTGGCGATCTGCACCCCGCCCGATGCGCGCTATGCGATCGCCTGCCAGGCAATCGAGGCGGGCTGCGCGGTGCTGCTCGAAAAGCCCCCGGCAGCGACGCTGGGCGAGATCGAGGCGCTGGAGCGCCATGCGCGCGCGGCAGGCACCTGCCTCTATGCCAGCTGGCATTCGCAGCATGCGCCGGCAGTGAAGCCGGCCGCGGCGCTGTTGAAAGACGGTGCGGCGGTCTCGCGCTTTGGCATTGTCTGGCGCGAAGACGTGCGCAAATGGCATCCCGGGCAAGACTGGATCTGGCAGCCGCAAGGCTTTGGCGTTTTCGATCCCGGGATCAATGCCCTGTCCATCGCCTCCTCGATCCTGCCCATGCCGTTGTTCGTCACCGCGGCCCGGCTCGAGGTGCCCGCGAACCGCCAGGCGCCGATTGCCGCGCAGATCACTTTCGCCGGCGCGGCGCATACTGCCGATTTCGATTTCCGCCATACTTCCGAAGCGGAGGAATGGACGATTGCGATCGAAACCGCCGCGGGCCGCAGGATCGAACTGCGCGATGGCGGCGCGCGGCTCATCGTGGATGGCACGGAGCAGGCGCTCGAACACCAGGGGGAATATCCCTCGATCTATGCGCGCTTTGCCGAACTTGTCGCCGGCCGGCAGGTGGAAGTAGATCGCGAGCCGTTGCGGATCGTGGCCGACGCCTTTCTGGCTGCGCAGCGCATTGCCGTTGCACCGTTCGCATGGACAGATGAAAGCGGATAGCGGATCGTGTGAAACTCTAACGACAGCCGGGGGGGCAGGACATTGGACACGCTGGAGGGGAACGGGACCCGGCCGGGTCCCGACGGGGCAGGGCGCAACCTGACCTACGGGTTGCTCGACTCGCTGGGAAAAGCGATTTTGACCGGGCGATACGACGATATGCCGTTTCCCACCGAGTCCGATCTTGCGCGCCATTATGGCGTCAGCCGGTCGGTCACGCGCGAAGCGGTCAAGATGCTGACCGCCAAGGGGCTGTTGACCGCACGGCCGCGCAAGGGGACGAGCATTCAGCCGCAGTCGAACTGGAACCTGTTTGATCCCGACGTATTGCGCTGGCTGCTCGACAGGAAATTTTCCCTCAATCTGCTGCGCCAGTTCACCGAACTGCGCCTGGCGATCGAACCGACCGGCGCGGCGCTTGCCGCGGCTTCCGCCGATACTGCCGGCATTGCCGCCATCAAGGCCGGTTTCGCGCGCATGCTGGCGGCCGACGCGGGCGAGGACGATGTGCTAGAGGCGGATATCGAATTTCATGTTGCAATGCTGCGCGCGTCGGCCAATCCGTTCTTTGCGCAGTTTCAGGATGTCGTGTCGACGGCACTGCGCACGTCGATCCGTTTCACCAACCGGTTCAAAGGGCGCTCCGCCAGCCTATCGCAGCATGACGCGGTGTTGCGCGCTATCGAACATGGCGAGCCCGACCAGGCGCGCCAGGCGATGACGGCCCTTATCACAGATGTGATGAGGCTGATCGCCGAGGCCGAATCGAAAGGTTGACGATGAAGTGCATTGCCGACGTCGGTGCCACATTGGGCGAGGGGCCGATCTGGGACCCGCGCGAGAACGCGCTGTACTGGGTCGATATTCCCGAGCGGCGGGTGTTCCGCTGGTCAGAGGCCGAAGGAGTGCGGGCGATCGCGACGGCGGAGCACGTATGCTCGCTGCTTCCGCGCGGAAAAAGCGGTTTCGTGGGCGGCGGATACGCGGGCTTCATTGCGGTGGACAGCACCTTTGCCGTTTCCATCATCGCCGATCCCGAGCCCGACCTGCCGGGCAACCGTTTCAATGACGGCAAGATCGACCGGGCAGGGCGGCTGTGGGCCGGCACGATGGACCGCGCCGAGGCGCAGGACAGCGGATCGCTTTACCGGCTCGACGCCGATTTCAGCTGGCATCGCATGGATACGGGATACCGGGTGACCAACGGCCCCGCTTTCAGCCTCGACGGGCGCGTGCTGTTCCATACCGAATCCGCCAGACAGACCGTCTATGCATTCGATCTGGCTGCCGACGGCACGATCGGCGGGCGGCGGGTCCACCTGACCTTCGGCGAAGGCGATGGCTATCCCGACGGGATGACTGTCGATGCCGAGGGCTGCCTGTGGGTGGCGTTCTGGGATGGCTGGTGCGTTCGTCGCTTCGCACCTGACGGCACGCTGCTGACAGAGATCAAGGTGCCGGTGCAGCGCCCGACCAGTTGCGTTTTCGGCGGTGCGGGGCTTGACCGCCTGTTTATCACTTCGGCCAGCCGCGACCTGTCCGCGCAAGAGCGTGCCGGTCAGCCTCTGGCGGGCGGCCTGTTCATGATCGATGCGGGCGTGCGCGGCCCGGTGGAGCGGATGTTCGCGGGCTGATTGTCACCGACGCTATCGGGCGGTCCGGGGAAGCATCTTGGCATAAAGCGTGCTTACGCACCGTCCGGCATCGGCCAGTGCCCGCTCGATGGGTTTGGTGCCTGCGGTTGCGGATAGCAGTTCTTCGCCGACCAGTCCCTGCACGGCGCTTTGCCGCCCCACATGATCGGGCGGTTGTGCGCCCCTGCGGGCAATCGTGGCAATGTCCTGTAGGTGCAGCAAATCCTTGAATGCCTTGGTTTCCAATACGGGTTGCAACAATGGCAGCGGCCCCATGCGCGAACACTCGAAATTGTATCGGGCCGGATAGGCGACAAGCCGCGCGATGCCGGTTGGAACCGTCTACGCAGATGTCGGTTGCACGAGAAGCGCCCTATCGATGCGGGAGAGTTCCGATCGCCACGTTCATGTTTTCCACGGGCGTCGAAAACAGCGTCCCCACTATCAACAATGGCCGCACGCGTGTCGACGAGATGGAAAGTTGCGGCCATTACAAGCACTGGCGCGAGGATTTCCAGCTCGTGGTGGATACCGGCATCGGTTATCTGCGCTATGGCCCGCCGATCCATACCACATGGCTTGCGCCGGGCAGGTATGACTGGGAATTTGCAGACATTACCTTTGCCGAATTGAAGCGGCTTGGCATCGTGCCGATCGTGGACCTGTGCCATTTCGGCGTGCCTGACTGGCTGGGCAACTTTCAGAACGGCGATTTTCCCGCGTTGTTCGAAGTCTATGCCCGGGCCTTTGCCGAGCGGTTTCCCTGGGTGCAGCTTTATACGCCGGTCAACGAGATGTTCATCTGCGCCATGTTTTCGGCGCAATATGGCTGGTGGAACGAGCAGCTTTCCAGCGACACCGCTTTCGTCACCGCGCTCAAGCACATCGTGAAAGCCAACGTGCTGGCCATGCGGGCGATCCTGGAGATCCGGCCCGATGCGATCTTTATCCAGAGCGAATCGTCGGAATACTTCCACGCCGAAAATCCCGCGGCGATCCGCCCGGCCGAGCTGCTCAATTCCAAGCGCTTCCTGTCGCTCGATCTCAACTACGGGCGACGGGTCGATTCCGAAATGTACGAATACCTGATGGATAACGGCATGACGCGGGCGGAGTATCACTTCTTCCTCGACAACCGCCTCAAACATCACTGCATCATGGGCAACGACTACTACAAGACCAACGAACATCGCGTGGCTGCCGATGGCATGACCTGCGCTTCGGGCGAAGTGTTCGGCTATGACGAGATCACGCGGCAATATCATCGCCGATACCAGTTGCCGGTCATGCATACCGAAACCAATCTCAACGAAGGGCCGTTGGGTACCGAGGCAGCGGACTGGTTGTGGAAGCAGTGGGCCAATGTCCTGCGCGTGCGCAACGATGGCGTGCCGATCGTGGGCTTCACCTGGTACTCGCTGACCGACCAGACCGATTGGGACTCCGCCCTTCGCGAGATCAGGGGCAACGTCAACCCACTGGGCCTTTATGATCTGAATCGCAAGATCCGCAAGGTGGGCCAGGAATACAAGACGCTGATTGCCGCCTGGCGCGACGTGCTGCCGACGCAAAGCGTATGCCTTACCGTGCCGGTTGTGCCGCTCGACGAGAGCGGCACGGCCCGCACGCCGGCTCTTGTTCAGCAGGCCCCGCGATGAGCGCGCGCATCGTCCTGCGCACAGGCGCGCTCGAACTGACGATCCTGCCGGAAGCGGGGGGAAGCATCGGACGTTTCGACCACGTTTTCGGGGGCGGGCGCCGTGCCATCATGCGCGGAACCGACGAGGCGGCGCCCCATGCGAACGAGGCTGCCAGCTTTCCGCTGGTTCCCTTTTGCAATCGCATACGCGGCGGCAGCTTTGCCTGTGAAGGCAAGACGATCCGGCTGATGCCGAACATGCCGCCCGATCGCAGCCCGTTGCATGGCCAGGCATGGCTGGCGCGCTGGACAGTGCTGTCCTGGGGAGAGGACCGGGCAGAGCTGGCCTATCGCCACGATCCCGGCGAATGGCCCTGGGCCTATGAAGCCAACCAGCGCTTCATGCTGGATGGAGACGGGTTTTCGCTCGTTCTGGCCTGCCGCAACCTGTCGGATACGGCCATGCCCTGCGGTCTTGGGCTGCACCCCTATTTCCCGTGCGATGGGCAGACGATCATCGACACGCAGGTGGATTGTGCATGGACAATCGATGCCGATGTCCTGCCTGTCGCCAAAGTTCCGGCCACGGGCCGGTTCGATCTGCGCAACCGGCGCGTCTGCGGCCAGGACCTCGACAACGGCTTTGGTGGCTGGCGCGGCGCGGCGCGCATCGTCTGGGCAGACGGCATGGCCCTCACGTTCTCGTCGCCCGATGCCCGGTTCTTTCAGGTCTATTCGCCTGCGGAAGGCGGAGTGTTCGTGGCAGAACCGGTGCAGCATGCCAACGCGGCGTTGAATGCGCCCGAGGCGGAATGGCGGGACCTGGGAATCGCGCTGCTCGCCCCGGGCGAGGGGCGCGAAATGCGAGTGCGCTTTGCGGTTGCACCGCCAGCAGGAACCGCGCCCGCGCACCGGGAGTTGCTGTCGTGACCTCGCCGCCGCCGTTCAACCCGTTCTTCATGTTCGCCACCGGCATTGATTCCACCGCGCCCAAGATCGACGGGGTACGCCACGATCAGATGGAAAAGACCGGGCATTACGATCGCTGGCGCGAGGATATCGAACTGGTGCGGCAGCTAGGCACGCGCTACCTCCGTTTTGGCCCTACCATCCACCGCACGTTCCTGGGCCCCGACAGGTTCGACTGGGGACACGCGGATGCCGTGCTGGGCGAGGTTCGCAAGCACGATATCGTGCCCATTGTCGATCTGTGCCGCTTTGGCGTGCCGGACTGGATCGGAGATTTCCAGAATCCCGATCTGCCCCGGCTTTTTGCCCGCTATGCCCGCGCTTTTGCGCAGCGATATCCGTGGGTGCAGCTCTACACGCCCGTCAGCGCCATATTTCATGCCGCGTTCGGCTCGGCCAAGCTGGGCGCTTTCAACGAAGCGAAAACGGACGACCGCAGCTTCGTCAATGCGATCAAGCACCTTACCGCGGCAAACGTGCTGGGCATGCTGGAAATCCTCGACGTGCGCCCCGACGCCATTTTCATCCAGAGCGAGCGAGCATCCTATTTTCACGCCGATGCGCCCGGCGCCATCGCCGAGGCCGAAACGCTCAATGCCATGCGGTTCCTTTCGCTCGACCTGACCTATGGACACCGCGTGGACTCGGGGATGTATGAGTTCCTGCTCGATAACGGGATGACCCGTCAGGAGTATCGGTTTTTCATGGAAACCCGCCTCGGGCGCCATTGCGTGCTCGGTACGGATTACTACCCCGACAACGAGCGCCGGGTTGCCGAAAACGGGAGCCGCCGCCCCGCTGGGGAAACGCTGGGTTACGATGACATCTCCACCCAGTATTACGAGCGTTACCGGCTGCCGGTGATGCATACCGAAACCAGCGCGCCGCAGGGCATGTCGAGCGAGGAAGCGGTTCAATGGCTCTGGAAGGAGTGGGCCAACGCTCTGCGCGTGCGCAACAACGGCATTCCGCTCGTGGGCTTCACATGGTTCCCGTTGATCGATCAGATCGATTGGAGCGAGTCAGGCCGTCCCATGGCCGGCGCGGTTCCTGGCCAGGTGAACCCGGTTGGCCTGTTTGATCTTGATCGCAAGATTCGGCCCGTCGGCGAGGCCTATCGCCAGCTCATCCTGATGTGGCGCCATCTCTTGCCGGCGCAGAGCATGTGCCTGCTGCTGCCGATTGTCCTGCCGCGGGAGTATGACGAGCCGCTTGCCGTCCATCGTCGCGAACAGATCCACCGCTATTACACCCAGCAGCGCGAAGACCTGCCGCCCAATCCGTTTGCTTGAGCGCCCCATGAACAGATGAAGGGGTGCTCCGATAACACGGCAAATAGAGATAGGGGCGGGGCCGCGTTGGCCCCGCCCCTTTCTATGTCAAGGCGATCAGGCGGCCGAGGCGATCTGGGCTGCCCGCGTCGTTCCTGCTGCCGTTTTGACGACCGGGGGCGCTTTGACAGGCCCGGCTTCCACCCCCGCTTCCAGGTTTTCCGAATTTAGGAACGTTCGGCGGAACGTGGCCAGGGCCTGTCCGACGATCTGGTCCATATTGTAATAGCGGTAGGTTGCCAGGCGCCCGACGAAAGTGACGTCTTCTTCGGCGCGGGCAAGCGCTTCATACCGTTTGAACAAGGCCTGGTTTTCTTCGCGCGGGATCGGGTAGTAAGGATCGCCTTCCGCCTGCGGGTATTCCCGCGTGATGCTGGTCTTTTCGTGCTCCTGGCCCGTCAGATGCTTGTATTCGGTGATCCGGGTATAGGGCGTTTCGGTGTCCGGATAATTGACGACGGCCACGGGCTGAAACCACGTCGTATCCAGCGTCTCGTGTTCGAAAGACAGCGAGCGATAGGGCAGTTTGCCGAAGCGGTACCCGAAATATTCATCGATCGGCCCGGTAAAGACAAGGTGCCTGTGCGAATAGGCGCCGCGCACCTGCGCATAATCCACGCCCAACAGCAGGTCGATCCCGGGATGATCGAGCATACGCTCGAACATCTTCGTATAGCCTGCGGCCGGCATGGCCTGGAACCGGTCGGTGAAATAGCGATCGTCGGTGTTGGTGCGTGTCGGCACGCGCGAGGTGACCGCCTTGTCGAGCTGCGAGGGGTCGAGGCCCCATTGCTTGCGCGTGTAGCCGCGAAAGAACTTTTCGTAGAGTTCGCGCCCGACCGCAGAGATCACCACATCCTCCGACGTTTCGATAACCGGCACCGGTTCTGCACGCGCGGCAAGAAATGCTTCCGCGGCCGCATCGGTTTTCAGATCCAGACCGTAAAGCGCATTGATCGTGGTACGGTTGATCGGGATCGGCACCAGCAAGCCGTCCACTTTGGCCAGCACGCGGTGTTCATAAGCGCGCCATTGCGTGAACTGCGAGAGATAATCAAAGATGTCGGCGCTGTTGGTATGGAAAATGTGCGGCCCATACTGGTGGATCAGCACGCCGGCAGCGTCGAGCCGATCATAGGCATTCCCGCCTATGTGAGGGCGGCGATCGACCACCAGCACGCGCTTGCCGATCGACGCGAGCCGCTCGGCCATGACCGATCCGGCAAAGCCTGCGCCCACTACCATGACATCGTAATCTTCCGGCGCTTCGGCCGGCCAGGTCGTGGGAGAAACGACAGGATGGAGCGGGCGGCCCGTGGCCAGTTGTGCATCGATCAGGTCCCGCATGCGTTGCACCGTCTCGTTCCAGCCCGTCTGGAGCAGGAAAGCATCGGCTTGCGCCAGCCAGTCGCCGCCGTGACCGGCGAGCGCCAGCGCCTCCTCGCAAGCGGCGATGAACGCTTCGCCACGTTCGGCAATCCTGACGCCTTCCATCGCGCCATAATGGCGCACCACGTCTGTGATCGGTGTGGAAACCACCGGTTTGCCGGCGGAAAGATATTCGGGGGTCTTGGTCGGACTGATGAACCTGGTCGCGTCGTTAATCGCGAACGGCATCAGTGCGACATCCCAGTTGGCGAGATAGGCAGGCAATTCGCCGTAGGATTTCCCGCCGAGATAATGAAGGTTGGCGCGCTGCGGCAGGTCCGCGAGCTCGATCTTCACCACCGGGCCGATCATCACGATCGACCATTCGGGGCGGGCGTCGGCCAAGTGCGCCAGCAAATCCAGGTCCATGCGCTCGTCAATCACGCCATAGAAGCCCAGGCGCGGCCGGGGCAGCGCGCACTGATCGCGCGGGTCATCGACAGCACCACGCGCTACGATGAAATGGTCCCGCTCCACGCTCGAAGGGAACGGATGAACGCGTGGGTGGCGATCCCGCTTGGCCTCGTAAAGCGAAAAGCCACCAGTAAAGACAAGGTCGGCCGTTTGCAGCAGTTGCGCTTCGCGCGTCAGCAATTCCGGCGGGGCGAACTTGAAGTTCGCCAGTTCGTCCATGCAGTCGTAAACGACGCAGTCGGCTTCGAGATGCTGCGAAAACGACAACATCATCGGCGTATAATACCATAGCAGCAGTTTGCTGTCGCGGTTGGCCTGCAGGGTATCGAGCAGGACCCGCAGCGCAGCGTCAGTGGCTCGCTGGTCCAGATTGTCGGGCAGTTCGGGGCAGGCGATGGTTACGCCGCTCTTGGCGCAGGGCCGCAGCGAAAGACGCGGCTCGTCCAGCCCGGCAATCTGCTTCGGTTCTTCCCAAAACACCACTCGATAGGCATCGGCAAAGCCAGTCATCAGATGTTGCGGACGCTGGAACACGAAATCCCAACGCAGATGACTGAAGCAGATCAACAAGGGATCATGCTTGCGGTCGTCAAACGATCGAACGCCGAACGATCGAAATTCGCCGCAGGTCGATGCCTTGTATGACATGATATGTTCTCCGATGTGCATTATCAGGGAACACATCCGGCGCTTCATGGTTCCGGTGTTTGATATAGATAAACATTTGTTATTATTATTTGTTGGGTATCAGGTTTGGTATCGACCATTTAAGGGCCGGGCAGATGAACGATCTCGAACTCTGGGCAGGCGCCGAATGCACTGTCAACCGCACCGGCGATACGTACCACGACCAGTTGATCCTGACCGGTCATCACGATCGGCTCGAGGATCTGGCCGCGCTCGGTTCCCTCGGCGTGAAAGCCTTGCGCTTTCCAGTGCTGTGGGAGCGCGTGGCACCCGAGCCGGGCCACGAACCGGACTGGCGTTGGAGCGATAGGGGGCTGAGCCTGCTGCGCGAGCTTGGCATACGCCCGATCGTGGGGCTGCTGCACCATGGCAGCGGGCCGCGGCATACCTCGCTGCTCGACCGCAGCCTGGTCGATGGACTGGCGGCGCATGCCCTCGCGGTTGCGCGGCGTTATCCCTGGGTGCAGGACTGGACGCCGGTGAATGAGCCGCTGACGACGGCCCGCTTCTCGGCGCTTTATGGCCTCTGGTATCCGCACGCGCGGGACGAGCGCGCGTTCTGGACGGCGTTGCTGACACAGATTGAAGCCACGCGGGCCGCCATGCGGGCCATTCGCAGCATCAACCCGGGCGCACGGCTGATCCAGACCGACGATCTTGGCCGAACCTATGCCACCGCGGTCCTGGCCGATCAGGCCGGCTTCGACAATGTCCGCCGATGGATGGGCTGGGATCTCCTGTGCGGACGGGTAGGCCCTGGCCACGTGTTCTGGGGGCGTCTTTGCGCGTATGGTTTCGAGGATCGGCTGCGGTCGCTGGTGGACGATCCCTGTCCGCCGGATGTGATCGGCATCAACCACTATCTGACCAGCGACCGCTTCCTCGATCACCGGTTGCAACGCTATCCCGCGCATACGCATGGTAGCAACGCCTGGCAGGCTTTTGCCGATGTCGAGGCCGTGCGGGTGCTCGAACCGGCAAGCCGGGGCCTGCGCGGCGCGTTGGAGGAAGCCTGGCAGCGTTATGGCTTGCCGATTGCATTGACCGAGGTGCACAATGGCTGCTCGCGCGAAGAACAGTTACGCTGGCTTGCCGAGGCTTGGAGAACCGCCAGCGACTTGCGCACCCGCGGCGTCGACGTGCGGGCGGTCACCGCCTGGGCACTTTACGGGAACAGCGGTTGGAACACGCTGCTGACCGCACCCGGGCTATATGAAGCGGGAGCCTATGACATGCGTGGCGGGAATGCGAGGGCGACGGCGGTGACCCGGCTGCTGCGAAGCCTGACGATGGGGGAAGATGCCCCATCCGGGATGCAGGGGGCGGGCTGGTGGCGACGCCATTCGCGGCTGCATCACGCAACGGTCGGCCGCCCCGCGCCGTTGCACGATCATCTTGTGCCCGGTGATGGGGGCAAACGGCGTATGCTCCTGATCGTCGGCGCCACCGGTACGCTGGGCCAGGCACTCGCCCGTGCCTGCGCGCACCGCGATCTTGCCTGCCATGCCACGCGGCGGCAGGAACTTGATCTACACGATCCGGCCAGCATCGCGGCGGCGCTGGATCGTCATCAGCCATGGGCCGTGGTCAACGCCGCCGGCTGGGTGCGCGTGGACGATGCCGAGGACCACCCCGAAGCCTGCCTGCGGGCCAACGCGCAGGGCGCCGTCGCGCTGGCAAAGGCCTGTGCCGCACGCCATATCGGCACGGTCAGTTTTTCCAGCGATCTCGTATTCGGCGGGGCAGACCAGATCCGCTATAGCGAAAGCGACGAGCCGGCACCGCTCAACGTCTATGGCGAAAGCAAGCGGCTGATGGAAAGCCAGATTGTCGCGCTTCCCGGCGAACATCTGGTAGTGCGCACGGCGGCCTTTTTCTCGCCGCACGATCCCTATAACTTCGCCAGGGCAGTGGTGAATAACCTGCGCCGTGGCCAGCGATTTGCTGCGGCCGCGGACTGCGTGGTATCGCCCACTTACGTCCCGGACCTGTGCGAAGCGACGCTCGATCTGCTCATCGACGGGGCTACCGGCCTCTGGCACCTCAGCAATGCAGAACCGGTGACCTGGGCCGAATTTGCCGCACAGGTGGCACGCGCTTGCGGCCTTGACGACACTTTGATCGATGCGGTTCCCGGTGCGACGCTGGGGTGGAAAGCGCCACGACCTCGCGCCAGTGCGCTGGTCAGCGAAAAAGGTGCGCCCATGCCGCCGCTTTCCGATGCTATCGAAAAGTTCGCAGGTGCGTTGGTTTAGCCACAATCCCTTGGGAAAAAATGATCTTGATTTTTGCCGCATATGGTCAATTTTTTCTCGAACTGGTATCAAGCCTTTAATGTCAAACGGTATAAGTGAAGACCATGAAGAGCTTGCCCGATCTCCTGTGCCCCGATGTCCCGCTGCACACCGGTTGCAACCTGCCCAAGATGGCAGGCGATCGCGTGATGATCGGCAGCAATCAGGGCCCTGTGTTCGAGATCGTTCACATTGCCGGATCGCTGGCATGGGTCCGGCCAACCGCCAACGGCCAGGAAGGCCTGGTGCCGGTCGAACGTCTGCGCCTGGTCGACTGATCTCTTTAGCGCGCGCCGCGCGGTAATTTCTTGGAACAAAAGGTACAGATGGGGTTTGCTGTTGCAAGAGGACTGCAGCGTGAAACCTTATTCCGGCACCGCTTTCGATACGCGATCGGCGACTCTGGCGCCAGCGCTCCTGTGCGCGGGGGATCATGTCGGTCTGGAAGACGACATCGGCGCCGTCTATCAGATCGTCCATGTCTCGCAGCACAAGGCCTGGGTCCGCCCGCTGTGCGAGGGAACGCAGCGTATCGTGGACATGCGGAATGTGCGGCTCACGCTTTGCGTGCCGGGGAAACGGGCACTTGCACACTGATGCGGTTGACGCAAATGTAGCGGCAAAATCGGCTCTGGCTTGTGATCCAGTTCGTCAAGAATGCGGCTGGTGAGGTCACTGCGCTGTGCGCGTCGCGAAAGCTTCCCGTTTCCAATTTCGGATTTGCCCGAAATTCATCCGACATTCTAGGTTTCGTGGACAAAGGGTATCCAGTGTAGGACGGCGACGAGATTGACGAAGCCGAGGTATGACTCTTGGGTTTTGTCGTAGCGGGTAGCAATTCGGCGCCAGTTCTTGAGTTTGTTGAACAGGCGCTCGACGAGATTGCGCCAACGGTATTTCTCGCGGTCGTGTGGCACCGGGTTGCTT